>JAIORK010000018.1 GCA_021108215.1 bacterium
CCTCTCGTTTCCCGATTGCTTCAACTCCATTCTAACCTTTCCTCCTGATTGGAGGTCCGACATTATTTATACCCTTACATCTTCTGCAAAAATTCCCTGAACCAGGGCGGGTTGACCAGGATCACGTAGGCAAGAAAGATGGCTGTCAAGGGAAGAAAAAACAGGACAATATCCACCAGCAGTATCCCGGTTACCAGAAGTATTTTTTGCGTCTGTGTCATGCTAATACCACCTTGTGATAAATTATTTCTTGGCAATCACCTGTGCGTGTTATTTACTGCGCCTTAGGCAATGCGGGTATTCTATTGTAAAAATAGTCACCTGACAACCGCTCTCCGCTATTTTCCTAAAAATGATTTTTAGCTATTGAAAAGAGTGGGAAATAGGCGTATGACAGAAGCACAATGCTATTTTTTACTACTCGGAATAATTATGAAGAATTGGAGACCCCATGAAAAAATCATTTCTCTATGCTCTTTTGCTTTTGTCCACCATTATTCTATGTGCCTCCGCCCCGGCTTTGGCCGCCACCCTCACGGTTACCAGCCACGAGAGTAGCGGTACGGGAACTTTGCGGGAGGCGATTGATACCCTTTCCAGCCCGGGGGATACCATTGTTTTCTCAATTTCAAACTCCATTACGGTTTATGCCGAATTGATAATCAATAAACAATTAACCATCGCGGGCAGCGGTCAGACCATCGGCGCTTATGGCACTTCGGCTGTTATTTTCCGGATTGACACCCCCACTGCTTCCAACACCGTAATCAGCGGATTGGCCATTGTGAACGGATTTTACGGTATTTATATTTATGAAGCGTCTAACTGTACGATTCAGGACTGCCGCATTGGTACTGATTATGCCGACAATACCGGGCGCGGCCATACTTCAGCCGGTATTCACATCTACAACGGAAGCAATAATCAAATCGGCCTACCCGGACATCCCAATGTCATTTCCGGCAATGATGCCGGAAACAGTTGTGGTATTTGCTTAAATAATGCTGTTGCTTCAAATATCCAAAATAATTTTATCGGGCTGGCCAGTGACGGTATAACCGCCCTTCCCAACTTTTATGGTATCGATATTACCTGGTCCTCCACCGCTAATTATATCGGCGGCAACAGAACCAGCGGGGAGGGTAATGTTATTTCCGGCAATACCCGTTTTGGAATAAATCTGAACGGCGCAACGATTACGGGAAACACGATATGCGGCAATATCATCGGTTTGGATGCCACTCAAGTGGCGGCAAAATCCAATCACTACGGGATAATATTCGAGGGCGCGGTTGGGAATTATATCGGGCTGCCGCAAAGCGGATATGAAAACATCATTGGCGGCAATGGAGACGGCATACGCTTAGACAATGCCGCTTTTGGCAATCAAATACAAAATAATTTTATCGGTCTAAATGCGGCTAATGCGGCTTTTCCCAATGAATACGGCATTAATATCAACAATGGACACACTAATCTGATCGGCGGCAATTTGGCCACAGTGCCTTTGGCACGCAATGTCATTTCCGGCAACACTGATGCGGATATTTATCTCTCAAGCGGCGATCTCGGCAATACGGTATGCGGCAATATCATTGGTTTGGACTCAACCGGTACCAATGCCGTGGGCAGCGGCGGCATGGGCATCTTGATTTTCAGTGATCATAATCTCATCGGCGGACTCAATAACGGCGGCAGCCATCAACTGGGCAATATTATCTCCGGACATAGCGGTGGCAATGGAATGGGCATCAACCTTTCCGGGGGCGCCGGCAATACCATTGCAGGCAATACCATCGGATTAAACGCCAGCGGTACGCCGGTTCCCAATAGGTACGGCATCAATATTAGCTCCAGTCCCCGCAACACCTGCATTGGCGGCAACCAATCCGGATTGCGCAATATTATTTCAGGCAATATGTACGATGACGTCAGGATCTACGCCAATTCCGGTCCGACCTACGGTCATACCATTGTGGGCAACTATATCGGCCTTGATCCCAGCGGTGTTGTGACCATCAACAATACCAGTGAGTATCCCGCTATCAGCCTCTATGAGGCTTATGACTGTGTTATCGGCGGAACCGCAGTTGGCCAGGGAAATTATATCACCGGCCACACCGACGGTATTTTATTGGAGGGTACTTCTTCGGGCAACACCATTACCGGCAATTTTATCGGTGTCCATACCGACTTAAGCGCTTCCTCCCATCCTCCGCAAAACGGCATCATTGGGTGGTGGACTATGACGGACAATTTCATCGGCCTTAAAAACAGCGGCCAGGGCAATCTGATTGCCAATTGTGTTAATGGCATTGTTTTGCAAGATAGTAGCGCAATTCGTAATGGCATATTCGGCAATACCATCTGTGCCTTTGGCGCCATTGGCATCAGTATTGAGGCCAACAACGCCAATAACAACCAGGCCCGCCCTGTCATTACCACCGCTGACGCTATCGCGATTGTGGGGACCGCGCAAGCCAATGATTATATCGAGGTTTTTCTAGCCGAAGCCGTGCCAACCGGCGAAGGCGGCAGTCTGGCGTATTTAGGCGCCGCAACTGCGGACGGTTCGGGCAATTGGTCGCTTTTATCACCGTCCGTATCTGCGGGTGAATATGTCTGCGCAACGGCAACTGATAGCAGCAACAACACCTCCCAATTTTGTCAGAATACTGTTGTCCAACCGCCGCCATCAATGACTTCAACCCCAACCGTGACGTTTACGGCCACCATAACGCCAACAGTTACGGCTACACCGACTATTACATTGACACCAACTATATCGCCAACCATAACAGTAACACCAACAATTACCATGACATCAACCATCACCCTGACTGCCACCATCACCCCAACCGCCACACCCTCTCCCACTGCGACCGCCTCACCGAGCGCCACACCGACCAACGCCCTGGGCAATATTGCACTCAACGGCAAAGCCGTGCTGGCCTATCCCAACCCGGCGGCGGATCAAATGCAGTTCCTGATTCACCTGAAAAACGCAGCAGAAATCCAGCTGGATATTTTCAATTTAGCTGGTGAGCGGATCGCCCAAATCACGCGTGCCTTGCCCGCGGGCAGGGGCCAGGTGCTTGACTGGGATTGCGCTTCCGTTGCGCCGGGCATTTATCTTGTCCGGGTGCTGGCCGACGGCAGTGTATTGGGCACACAAAAAATCGCAATAGTGAAACCGTAACCGCGTCCCCCCTTTTTTTTATTGGTTTGCGACCGTTCTCTTTAGGTTAAAAATATTTAGAAATAGGTGTATGAGAGAAGATTGTTTTTGTCCCCTTCAATCAGGGATATTATTAATCACAGGAGTTCACCATGAAAAAGTCCTTTCTCGTCATCCCTTTTCTTTTATTCGCCATGGTGGCGGGCACTGCCGGCCCTGCCCTGGCCGCTACCCTCACAGTTACCAGTCACGAAGACAGCGGTCCGGGAACTTTGCGAGAAGCGATTGAAACGACCTCCGGCTCCGGGGATACGATTGTTTTTTCAATTTCAAACTCCATCTCGGTTTATTCCTATTTAACGATCAACCATCCCTTGACCATCACAGGCAGCGGACAGACCATCGGAGCTTACACTGCTCCTTCGGATCCTGTTTTCTGGATTCCCGCAGCAGGTTCCGGCACCACCATCAGCGGACTGGCCATTGTGAATGCCTATTACGGTATATATATCTATGAAGCGTCTAACTGCACTATTCAGGACTGCCGCATTGGCACTGATTATGCCGACAGTACAGGCTGCGGCCATTCTTCTGCCGGTATTTACATCCGCGAAGGAAGCGGTCATCAAATCGGCCTGCCCGGACATCCCAATGTCATTTCCGGCAACGGCGGGTCGGCTGGTTATGGTATTAACTTCCTTCATGTTATTGGATCAACGATTCAAAATAATTTAATCGGGTTGACCAGTGATGGCATCACCGCCCTTCCCAACACTAGCGGTATCACTCTTTCCGGAAACTCCAACGGAAATTATATCGGCGGCAACAGCAGCAACGGGGAAAGCAATGTTATTTCCGGCAATACCCTCTTCGGCATCTCTCTGGGTGGCGCAACCGTCATGGGAAACACTCTTTGCGGCAACCTCATCGGTCTGGATGTAGGCCAGGGGGTGGCAAGGTCCAATAACAACGGGGTTGTCCTTAGCAGTGCGACTGGAAATTATATCGGTCTTCCGCAGAGCGGATATGAAAATATCATCAGCGGCAATTCAGCCGGATCCGGTATTCGCATAATCAATGCAGCTTCCAATAATCAAATACAAAATAATATTATCGGCCTCAACGCTGCTGATGCGGCTTTTCCGAATAATCATGGCATCGTTCTTCATAATGGGCAATCTAATCTAATCGGCGGCAATCTGGCAACAATACCTTTGGCACGCAATATCATTTCCGGTAATACAGATGCAGATATTAATCTCAGCACGGATGGGAACCTGGTATGCGGCAATATTATCGGTTTGGATTCAGCCGGTGCCAATGCCGCAGGCAGCGGCGGTGTGGGCATCTTAATTTACGGTGATCACAATCTCATCGGCGGACTCAATAACGGCGGCAGCCATCAACTAGGCAATATTATCTCCGGACATAGCACCGGCAATGGAATAGGCGTCTGGCTTGCCGGGGGTGTTGGCAATACCATTGCAGGCAATACCATTGGGTTGAATGCCGGTGCCACACCTGTTCCCAATATCCACGGCATCAATATTGGCTCCAGTCCCCGTAATACCTGCATCGGCGGGAACCAGCCGGGCTTGGGCAATATTATCTCCGGCAATACGCGCGATGGCATTCGCATCTACGCCAATTCCGGTCCCACCTACGGACATATTATTCAGGGAAATTATATTGGCCTGACGCCTGACGGCACCTCTACCATCAACACGACTGGAGGCTATCCGGCGATCAGCCTGTCCGAAGCCTATGATTGCATCATCGGCGGAATTGAACCTGGCCAGGGAAATTTTGTTACGGGTCATGATTACGGCATTATATTTACAGATAATTCCGCGGGCAATACCATCACTGGCAACCTGATCGGTGTGCATACCGACTTGAGCACTTCTACCACACCGCCGACCATCGGCATCCTGGGTTACTCGCCGAATAACTTCGTGGGTATCAAAAACAGCGGACAGGGTAATCTAATTGCCAATTGCAGCGTGGGTATTATGTTGGCATCAGTGAACGCTGTGCGTGTCGGCATATTTGGCAATACCATCTCTGCCTTTGGCGGAAGCGGCATCGATATTGAGTCCAATGGCGCGAATAACAGCAAATCCCGCCCGGTGATTACCTCTGCCCATACGCTGGCCATTGCCGGGACCGCCCAAGCCAATGATACGGTTGAAATTTTTCTGGCTGAACCTGTTGCAGTCAACGAAGGTGGCAGTCTCTCCTATTTAGGTACCGCGACTGCCGATGGTTCGGGCAATTGGTCGCTTTTATCACCGTCCGTTTCTGTAGGTGAGTATGTCTGTGCCACCGCAACGGATACGAGTAATAATACCTCTCAGTTCTGTACCAATAGCGCGGTCCAACCGCCGCCATCTTCGACCTTTACACCTACCGCAACCAATACCCCGACCATCACACCTACCTCTACGGCCACCCCAACCATTACCCTGACCGCCACACCCACCACCACGCCCACCCAATCCGCAACCATGACAGCCACTCCCACTATTACACTGACTGCCACCGCATCGCCCAGCGTGACATCCACACCCAGCATTACCCTGACTGCCACCATCACCTTAACCGCCACTATCACCCCAACCGTTACGCCCTCGCCCACAGCCACCGCCTCGCCGAGCACCACACCGACCAACTCGCTGGGCAATATTGATCTGGGCGGGCAGGCAGTGCTGGCCTATCCCAATCCGGCGGTGGATCAAATGTGTTTTCTGATTCATCTGAAAAACGCAGCAGAAATCCAGCTGGATATTTTCAATTTAGCTGGTGAGCGAATCGCCCAAATCACGCAAGCTCTACCGTCCGGCGAAGGCCAACTATTAAATTGGGATTGCAGCTCCGTGGCAACGGGCATCTATCTTGTACGTGTGCAAGCTGATGGCAAAGATTTGGGGAAGGAAAAAATCGCCGTGGTGAAACCGTAATCCATCAATCAGGTTATGCCAAGTGAAAGATGTCGGCGCTTCCTGGAATCCAACATGTATTATAGCTTGTGGTTTATCAAAATCCACAGGCTGCGACAACATCCCAAGGATCAATAATTTTTCCAGCCGGGGCAGCCCCTTGTAAACTCCCTTAATCAAGACCGGTTGACTAAACTATCCTCAAAATTTTCCGGCCCATTGCGCCGCCCGCTCACATTCGCCTGCTTTTAGCGGACCTTTCTCACCTGTCACAAAAAAACCTTCAGGTGGTACGATCAATTGACCGCCTTTTTTTTCCAGCTGTCCGGCAACCGGTTTGGCAGCATACCCACCGAGCTTGACCATCATCCGCAATGCTCCGAATTTAATAGTATTGAGCACGAGCCGGGTATCAAATGCAGCCACCCGGATTCCTTTGAGACTGTCTTTGGATCGTTGCTTAATAAAACCGGCAATCGCCGAGGTGGGCCGAAATCCCCGGGTGGGCGATCCGACAATGAGCAGTTCTATTCCCAACAGTTGCTCCGGCTGGAATGCGCTGATTTTCACGGCTGTGGACACCGGCAACCCCAATCCATCAGCTATAGCTTGTGCGATCTTCTCGGTATTACTGAAATAGGAATCATAAATAATCAGTGTTTTCATAGTTCCCCCCTAAAATTAAAATGTATTTCATTTTAATCCATCAAATTGTTGGAAACACCCCTCTTTTGCAACAGAGGAAGTTTAATATAGATTACCATTGGAAACCGACGGAGTGCAAGAAAATGGTTCATCGTGCCAGCGCGAACACAATGGGCATCCTGCCCGGCGGACTTGCCCAGCTTGCCCCGCGTATGCGGGGGCGAATGCCGGGTGCCGGGTAAGCCCATTGATGAAGCGAGTCAATACCGCCGAAGGCAAACATCTCAGGACAAAAATACCACAAGCTGCGCAGCGTCCCAAAGATACCTCTTCCATCAGGTCGGGGCATCCTGCCCGGCTTGCCCGGCGAATGCCGGGTGTCAGATGCCGGGTAAGCCTGTGGATTTTTATCAAAAGTTACTGTCAGACCAACATGTCCAAAATCCGCCCGGCCATAGCTTTTTCCGCTTCCAGGGTATCTTTGAACACCTCGACAGATATTTTAAGATGCAAATCCCTGGCATTTTTAGCGGTAATCTGCTCCGCCTCACTCTTCAAATCATAGGCATTCCCCGGGGCATACGCATTATCAATCGCTGATGAAACGGCAGATGCAGTCATTCGTTTTCTCCGAAAAATAGTTTAGACTATTTATGCATTCGAAACAAATCAAACATATCTTAAATTTATTTTTTTGGTTTTACGATGTATACTGGAAAAACCTTTTATTGAATCCACGCTGCGGGCGTACGCTTGGGGTACCGGCTTCTCAACGATGCTAGGAGACAGAGTGTGAACAAAATTATCTCAGACTATACTGATATCATTGCAAAGAACCCCAAATCTTTTGCCGCCTATTTTAACCGCGGCTTGGCCTATGCCCAAACAGACAACCTGGAACTTGCGATGCAGGATTTCACCAAAACCATCACGCTCAATCCACAGCATGACCATGCCCATTTTTGCCGCGGTTTGGCCTATGCCCGGCAAAACAAATCTGCTGAAGCAATTGCTGATTTTTCCCGAACATTAGAAATCAATCCCAAACATGATGATGCTTATAATAGCCGCGGCAATGCTTATGCGGAAAAAGGGGACTGGGACCTCGCGATTGTGAATTTTACCCGCGCCCTGGAGATAAATCCCAAGCAGTCCTTTGTTTATTTTAACCGCGGCAATGTCTTTGCAGAAAAAGGTGACTGGCACCTGGCCTTGGAAGACTATACCCGCGCCCTGCAATTCAATCCCACCCATGATGCGATTTATCACAATCGCGGCAATGCTTATGCTGAACTCGGCGAGCCGGATAAAGCCATCTCGGATTTCGATCAAGTCTTAAAAATAAATTCCCGGCATGAAGCGGCCTATTATTGCCGGGGACTGGCTGCGATGGAAAAAAATGCTACCGAGAAAGCCATTGCTGATTTTACCCGATCGCTGAAGCTCAATCCCGACCGGATAAACGCCTATTATCACCGCGGAATCGGATTCTCCCGAAAAGGCGATTTGGACAAAGCGCTGCTTGATTTTAACAAAGTGCTGGCACTGCAACCCGAACATGAAGATGCTTATGATCAGCGTGCGCTGGTGCTGGCGAAAAAAGGCGACTGGAAGCAAGCGGTTGCCGATTTTGACCGGGTTTTAAAAATCAATCCAGCGCGCAGCCGGACTTATTTTCATCGCGGCATGGCCCATGCCAAAAACCGCCAACCGGACCCGGCCATCAAGGATTTTGGGCGTGCGTTGGAAATCAATCCACTCCAAGAAGATGTTTATTTTAACCGCGGACTTTGCTTCGCCCTGAAAGAAACCATGGACCCTGCCATTGCGGATTTTAACCACGTGCTGGAAATAAACCCGCGCAATCGCGAAGCGTACTATCACCGCGGACTCTGCTTCACGTTTAAAGAAGATATGGACCGCGCCCTGGCCGATTATACCAAAGCCCTGGAAATTGATCCCAAACGCGATGATGCCTATTTCAATCGCGGTCTGGGATATGCTGAAAAATCGGTCTGGCACAAAGCCCTGACAGATTTTAACCAAGCAATCGCGCTGAATCCCCGGCATGTTGAGGCTTTTTACCACCGCGGACTGGGTTGGGTAAAACAATCCGCCTGGGAAAAAGCAGCGACAGATTTTTCCCAGGTGATTGAACTCTCTCCTTCGCATGCTCATGCGCACTACGAGCGGGGGTTTTGTCTGATACAGCAAAATGAGCCGGATCGGGCGATTGCAGATTTTAGCCGGACGCTGACGCTCAACCCCCGACATGAAAATGCCCGCTATTACCAGAGTCTGGCATACGCTCAAAAAGATGATCTCGACAAGGCGATTGAAGGATTTGGTGTCGTCTTGGCACATAACCCTCAGCGGGAAAATGCTTATTACTTTCGCGGTCTGGCCTATGCCAAACAAGGTTCATTCAAAGCGGCGATCGCAGATTTCACGCAAACCCTGACGCTCAATGCCAAACAGCCTGAGGCTTTTTTCCAGCGTGCGCTTTGTCTCTTGAAAAAAAACCAACCCGATGATGCCATCTGTGATTTTACCCAAACCCTCTTTTTGGCACCCAAACATGACCAGGCTTTTTTCAATCGTGGCCGGGTCTATTTCAATCAGGACAAGTTTGACAAAGCCATGGCGGACATGAACAAAACTTTAATCCTCAATGGAAAGCGCGATCTGGCGTATTATTACCGCGGCCTTTGCAATGCAAAAAAAGAGCAGTATGCAAAAGCCATTGAAGATTTCACAAAATCCGCAGCGCTGCTTCCGGGCAAGACGGATATTTTTTTTCAACGCGGGAGGTGTTGGTCAGTCCTTTCCAAGTCAAAAAAAGCGATTTCCGACTTTAGTCATGCCCTGGAATTGGATTCTAAATGCATAGAGGCTTGCTTTCATCGGGGGTTGGAACTCCGCAAACAGCCGGACTGGAATATGGCCATTGCAGATTTCAGCAAGGTCATCCGGCTTGATCCCAAACATGCAGATGCGCTCTATCAGCGCGCTTTTGCCCATATCGAAAAAAAATCGCCGGACCGGGCGATGCCTGATCTAAATAAAACCCTTGAACTTGACCCCCGGCATGATGCCGCTTATTTTTGCCGCGGGCGGCTTTGGGCCCAAAAAGAAAATTTTGATAAAGCCATCAAGGACTTTACGCAATCGCTGACGCTCAATCCCTGCCGCGCAGAAGCCTACTATCATCGCGGCCGGGCCCACGCTGAAAAAGGTGATGTCGAAAAAGCTTGTGCTGATTATGCCCGGGCCACGGAAATCGATCCAACCGTCATGGAAGCGCATTAACCAAGAGTACTCCGGTCGCATTGCAGGCTTCTGCCGTTTCCAGAGTGCATACCGTCACCGGGCGGCCCCTATTACTTTTCCCGAAGCGGGTCAAATAAATACTCCAACCCATTGAGCTTGATCTCATAAAGCAGTCCCAGCATGTGTCCTATTTCTCCGGGTGGAAAACCCTTTTGCTTGAACCAGACCACGTAGGTCTCGGGCAAATCAATAAGCAACCGGCCGGCATACTTGCCAAACGGCATCTTGGTATGAATAAATTTCAGAAAATATTCTTTGTCTGATGCAAGTTCCATCGTGTCTTCCTGGTTTACGGTTTTGTTGAGCCGTGGTAAGCATACCAGACTTTGTCTCCGCGAGGGGCAAATTTCCAGCACAATTTTTTCTCGCATTGCTCAAAACAAAAAGGCCCCGGAACTTCCGTCCCGGGACCTTCGTTTTTTTTCCAGTGCTACATAGATATTGCTTTTCTACGCACTCAATTCATCATACGCTTTAAACAACACATCTTCTTCCATCAAAATACGTTGCTTGAGGTTTGAAACCAATTCACCAAAATCGGACGCAAATGCATCCCCCGAACTCTCGCTGGTATATTTGTCAAAAAAAGCCAAAACCGCAGTGGTAATCGTTTTCATGTCATCTTCAAACTCTTTAATCATCTGGGCGATAGACTCATTGGATTGCGCCGCTTTTTTCATATCAGGATAAAAATCAGAATCTTCATGTGCAAGGTGGGCCAACAAAGCATCCTTAATGCCAAAAAGCTCTTTGTTCCCCTCCTCAGTACCGATCTTGCTGCTATCCACTGCACCCAAGGCTGCGACCAGTGTTGCATGTTCCTCTTTCAATGTTTCAACAATCCCCATATCCCACCTCCTGATGTGTCTGATTGAATCCACTGCTAACTATTCACTCTGAATAATCGTCGCCAAATCTTCCGCCACAAGCGAGATGTTCCGATTGGTTTCAAAAAAAGTTCGAAATTCTTCAATATACTTTTGTACTTTTTCCGGAGATGCATCCTGTTTATACTTAAGCCGAAGACGACCTGCGAGTATTTTGGTGGCAATAAATTTGAAAGAAACGGCTTTCTCCCTGCCGAGAATCTCCAACCATCTTTTATCTGAACTGGCGGGTATTGTTTGCATAATAACATCCTTGCCATAACTTTTTGCTGCCCATAAAGTGTTCCCTGCGACCAAGGGAACACTGCTCGTTCACAACAACTTTTATTAAAATTATATCATGTCTCACTGAAAACAAATATATTTATTCCGCTGTTCAAATCACCGGTTTATTCCTGAAACAATACAAAAACTCCCTGCTCCCGGTCTCTAAACAAACAGCGCCGGAACCAACCCGGTAATTGTTACTTTTTGTTACAATCCTGCAATACTCCTGCAATACTCCTTTGTTATGCTTACTCCGTCTCAAAATTATTTTCCTAAAGGAGGAGAAAAATGAAATTATTACTTTTGATCGGAGTCGGGGTGCTGGTCATGGGCGGAATCGCGCTCATGACCGGATGCGGCGGACCTCACAAACGGGTGTTTCACCGCTCGCCGGAGAAAATGGTAAACTTTATTACCCACAAAATTGCCGGCGAACTCAAACTCAACCAGGAACAAAAAAGCACACTCAGCACAATCAAGGAGGAGCTCCTGGCCAGGCACAAAGCAAACCGGGGAGATCACAGCGCAATGTTCGAAGAAACCAAGGCAATGATTCTTGCCGATCAAATTGATCCGGCCAAACTCAATGACATCATTAATAAAAAAATGAAGAAGCATGCGATGATAAAGGACTTTTTAGTATCGGAATTCGTAGAATTTCATGCCATACTAACTCCGGAGCAGCGTCAAATCATGGTAGACAAATTGACAAAGCACCATAAAAAATTTAACAAACACCATCAATAAAAATCCACAGGCGGACCAGGTGAGCCTGAGGCTTGCCCGCCTCGGGCTCCCGGCCTGCCTGTTTAAAGGAAGTCTGTCTATGAACCGGACTGTTCTGATCATTGATGATGATCAAAAACTCAACCATTTATTAAAAACCTATTTGTCAAAATACGGGTTTAGCGTTCAGACCGCCGTTCATCCGGTGGAAGGACTAAAAAAGCTTCACCATCAGACCCCGGATATAATCATTCTGGATGTAATGCTCCCGGATCAAAACGGATTTGATGTCTGCAAAACCATCCGGCAGCAACACAGCACTCCTGTCATCATGCTTACCGCCCGGGGTGAGGTGACAGACCGGGTATTGGGTCTGGAGTTGGGCGCAGATGATTATCTGCCCAAACCGTTTGAACCACGCGAACTGGTGGCCCGGATGCAAAGCATTCTTCGCCGGGGACACCACTCCCGATCCACAGAACTGCTCAAGACCCGTCACTTAACATTGGACCTCAACCGGCATGAAGCGCGCTTAGGAAAAAAAATACTCGACTTAAGTACTATGGAATTCGAGATCCTCAAACTGTTTGCCCAAAACCCGGGCCGGGTTTATTCCCGCGACCAACTGCTGGACCATATCCGCGGCATTGAGTGGGAAGCCTATAACCGATCAATAGATGTGCTGATCAGCCGTCTGCGCCAAAAATTGGCTGATGATCCCAAGCAGCCAAAGTTTATCAAGACCGTACGCGGCACCGGTTATATGCTGATTGATGAGGCGGTATAATGCGAATTCACATCCGCCACAAACTGCACGGCTCAATTTTTTTCCCCATCCTGGGGGCGATTATCACCACCGGACTGATGGTGCTGTTTCTTTTTGGTGTGTTCCTGGCCGTCCTGAAACATCGCAGCGAAAACAGTCCCTTTAAAAAAAACATTCATGCCTATGTCCGTTACATTATCCATGATCTCGGCATCCCGCCGGATTATCAAAAAGCCCGGAAACTTTCACAGCAATTATTTATCGGAATTCGCTTTGAATCCCCGGAAATGGCCTGGAGCACATCGGAAAAACTACCCTCTCTGTCCAAGGCGGAGGGCATCCTTGCGCGGACACATAAAAAATATCCCGGTTATCTCATCGTCCCGGTTGACTACGGAGCCTTCTTATTCCGGCCGGAATTCAAACGCGCTTCTCCGCCGATTAATCCCCTGTTCTTCCTACCGTTCTTTGCCGTCCTAATCCTGATTTTTTTAGGTGTCTGGCTCTGGATTCAACGGATTCTGCACCCGCTGATTTTGCTCAACCAGGGTGTGCAGGCGCTGAGCCGGGGAAAACTTGACCATGTTATCCCCGGCAACCGGCAGGACGAACTGGGACGGCTCGCCGTGTCCTTCAATCATATGGCAACACGCCTCCGGGAGATGATGAAAAGCAAGGACCAGATGCTCCTGGACATCAGCCATGAAATTCGCTCACCGCTCACGCGCATGAAGGTGGCCCTGGAACTGCTACCGCCGTCTAAAAACAAACACAGCCTGAAAGAGGACGTCACGGATATGGAACGAATGATCCATCGGATTCTGGAAGCCGGAAGAATTGAAAATTCCCAACTGGTGCCCCGAAAAAAAGACTTCTCCCTCTCCGTACTCATTAAAACCCTTTTAAAAAACCGGCAGGCAGACACGCCGCGTTTGATATTTAAAAATTCCAGGGAACGCGGCATCCTTCATGCCGATCCGGAACAAATCCAAACCGTTCTGGAAAATATTTTTGAAAATGCCCTCAAATATTCAACACCCGAAAGCGGCCCGGTACGCATCGTCTTAAACCAAAACCAAATGCAGATAACCCTTACGGTGACGGACAACGGTCAAGGTATTCCCGAACAGGCTCTGCCCCGAATTTTCGAACCTTTTTACCGGGTTGATCCTGCGCGGGCCAAAACCATTGGCGGCTTTGGCTTGGGTCTGAGCATTTGCAAACGCATTGTCGAGGCACATGCCGGGCAGATTGCCGTGCAGAGCCAACTTGGCAAAGGTACGACCGTGACCCTTACTTTGCCTGTAAAATAATGTGTTCCGCCTTCTCATTTCCAACGCGTATCCTCCTTGCCTGGGATTTTTTTCAATGTAACCCCTTTTCTTCTCCACCCGTATCACTTTTGAGCGCCTGATTATTTCATACCCCATTTTTTTTATTCTGGCGTATGATGATGGCTGATATATTTCACACTTAAATCAGGAGGTAAAACATGTTTCGAAAATTTTCCATACTTTTTTATACACTTATCCTTATTCTCACCCAGGGGATTCTCTCCCCTGCCGCTTCTGCGGCAGCCGGCAGAACATCAAGCTTTATTAAAAAAGTCACTGTATTCTCCGACCGCGCTCTGGTCGTGCGCCAGGCCAAAATTACATTGGTGCCGGGCGAGCGCACCATTCGATTCCACCGGATGACCGGCAGTATGGACCCCAATTCAGTTCAGATCAAAGGCTACGGACCTGCCATGATCAAGGGGGTCAAAGTCGAGCCGGTTTATATGGAAGCAGGACAGGATGCAGACCTTAATCTGCTCACCGAAAAACTGGAAACCATCCAAAACCGGATCGCCATGGTCAAAGACCAAATCAGCCATGCCAAACAGGAGAAAAAATTTATCGAGGCCATTGCCAAACGTCTGACAACAGCAACCGAGAAATCAGAGCAAGCCGAGCTTGATCCTAAAAAATGGATTGATATGGTAAGTTTTTACCGCAACAAGCTGGATAAGCTGGATAAAGAAATGCGCGTGAATACTTCGGCATTGAAACCCTTGATGGATAAAAAAAATAAACTGGAGCGGGAAATCAATGACCTGCGCAACCGTATCCAGTATACAAAATACGATATCAGCGTTATTGTGACTGCAACGGCTGAGGGTCAGGCCACGCTTGATCTAAGCTATATTGTGCTGGGTCCGAACTGGCAGCCCCGTTATGATGTCCGGGCTGATTCAAAAAAAGCCGCGATCCAGGTCGCGTATCACGCCATGATCCGGCAAAATACCGGCGAAGACTGGCGTCGTGCCCGGCTGCTGCTCTCCACCGCCAAACCGCAAGCCGGGGACAAACATCCTGAGCTCGCTGCCTGGCGCGTCCGGCCCTACACCCCGCCACCGCCTCGGCGTTCATCCGCCAAAAAAAAGCGTTCCTTCTCTAAGATGAAATCCATGGCCGCACCGGTGATGAAATTTTCTGATGCTGAATCAGCGCTCGACAATGCAGCGCCGCAACCGGAAGCCATCTCATACATTGAAGCAGAGGCCAAAACCGGCGGGACCGCTGTTTATTTCGATATCAAAGGCAAGCATACTGTCAAAAGCGATAATCAGCCGCATCAGGTTACCATTATGGTCAAAAGTTTTCCCGCAACTTTTAAATACTCCGCTGTTCCCAAGCTGGTCAAACAGGCTTATCTCAAAGCTGAAATAACCAATGATACGGATTTTCCGCTCCTGGCCGGCGAAACTAATATTTTTTTAGATAACAATTTTGTGGCCAGTGGCAGTATTAATACCATCGCACCGTCTGAAACTTTCTGGACTTTCCTGGGTATTGATGAGGGGATTAAAGTTGAATACAATCTGATTAACCGCGAGCAGTCAAAACCCGGCATGTTCGGTAACAAAATAAAAATCACCTTTGATTATCTTATCAAGGTGACCAATCATAAAAAACAATCACATGATCTGGTAATCCAGGACCAGCTTCCGCTGCCGGCGCATCGCGATATCCAGGTTGAGCTGATCAGCCCGGTCTACAAACAAAATGATAAAACCTTTACCAAAAACAATGAAAATTTACTGGAATGGAAAAAAACGCTCAAACCGGGTGAGATCATTAAAATCCCATTAAAATTTACTGTGACCCATCCGGAAAATATGCGGGTGGAGGGATTGTAATTATTTCAGAATTCTGTTGTAGGGAATGGTCGCGACCATTCCCTACAACCAGCACCTTTACTTTGGAGATGCCTTTGCGATCTGCGTTAACCACAAAAAGACGCATGGAACTTATTTACCTTCCATGCGTCTTTTTTCAAACCAATTCCAGCAACTCTTGGGGCGCATGAATAATTTTATCCGCCCCATTCTCCCATAATTCATCCTCTGCGCGAAATCCCCAGCTCACACCGACCGCAAACATCCCGGCCGCCCTGGCTGTCTGCATATCGGTTTTGGAATCCCCAACATAGAGAATGGCTTCTACTGAAATCCCCAGCATCTCGGCTATCTTGAGCGCCCCGTCGGGCGCCGGTTTATGCGGCATGGTATCTTGTGCCCCCAGCACAACATCAAACACTGTTCCGGGAAGTAATGCCTTTACACATGCTTGGGTAAACGCATGTGGTTTGTTGGAAAGAACCGCAAGTTGTGTGCCTTTCGCCTGGAGTTGTCCTAATAGTTCCGTAATGCCGGAGTAAGGATTACTTTTATTTTTCCATCGGCGGTCATATTCTTCTGCCGCTTCACTGGCAACACGCTTGATAGTTGCCGCATCCCGGGCCGCTTCCGGCAAAGCATCAACAATCAATTGTTTCAAACCCAGCCCCACCATTTGTTTATAGTGTTCAATACTGTGGTCCGGATACTGATTTTTTTCCAAGACACAATTTACCGCATCTGCAATATCTTCGATCGTGTCGAGTAGTGTTCCGTCCAGATCAAATATCACTGCTTGGTATGGCATAAAAACTCCTATCTGTTTCTATCCGCGGAAAACCGACTTTTTATTTAAACTCATTTTCAATATATCAAGCGTCCATTATTTGGAGCAACTATTTTTTCCACCCATTATAATCGGTTTTCGAATTTAAACTCTAACCGTCGTTGCTCGTTTGGAAATAAGCTCAATCTTCAGTCTGGCATTGAGTGCTTTGGCAATTTTCTGTAATGACCGAACCTCGATATTTTCATAATTGGCGTTTTCCCATTTGGAAATAGTCTGCTGGGTGGTATGTAATTTCTTCGCCAATGCCTTTTGGGTTAAATGCTGTTTGCGGCGCAGCACAGCAATTTTAACCGCCACTTCGGCCATGACCAGTTCTTCTTCATAAATTTTTCTAAATGTTCTGTTTTTCAGTTCTTTCTCAAGAATATCTTTATGCTTAATGATCTTCATAATTCGCCCGCCTTTCCCACCGCAAGCATACACCTTATAAGGTGTTCTGTCAATACCGGTTATTCAAATTTGTCGCAGCAAAATGATAATGTCCTATTCTGACAAAATAGAAATGTCCTGTTTTATACTATCGCCAACTTATCCACGAAAGGAAGTTGGCTATGCGAAAAAATATTATCCCCATGAGCACTAAAGAACTCAAAAAACTGCATTTAATCAAAAAAGCTGATGAAAAACTTATGACTCAAGCCCAGGCAGCCGATTTATTAGACATAACCGAGCGCCAATTCAAACGAATCATACAAAATTATCGTCTGCTGGGAGAACGCGGACTCGTTCATCAACTGCGCGACAAATCTTCTAATAGAAACTTTTCCGATCATTTCAAGAAATCCATTGTTTACATCTATCAAAAGAATTTTTTAGGCTATAAGCCTACCTTTTTCACCGAAAAACTTGCCTCTGAGTTTAATATTTCCCTCAGTAAAGAGTCTGTTCAGATTACTCTTGCTGAACACACTCTCTGGACTGTTCGAAAAAAGAGGCTCAAACACAGTGGAGTGCACCCCATAACTGGAGAATTATTTGGCCAAAGTTAGGACGACCTGTCCTGTCCTAGTGATGCTTTTCGCTTCTTGTCCTGTAATATAGCCTCGAACTCTGCTGGCGGCAAGTACTGAATACCGGAGTGAACACGTTTTTGATTATAAACGGCTTCGATGAACTGCGGGATTCGTTCCACCACATCCGTAAAACTCTCGTACTGGCAAAGATGAACTTCTTCGTTTTTTAATGTTTTCATAAAGGATTCCGCAAACGCATTGTCATACGGATTTCCGGCAGCCGACATGCTGATCTGAAACTGGTGATTTTTCAAAATCTCCACGTAATCGTTGCACGCATACTGCACACCCCGGTCCGAATGGTGGATGATGCCAGGGTCAGGATTTCGCATTTGAATGGCCATTTGTAAAGCCGCCACGGTTAATTCGTGCCGAATGCTCTTGGATATTGCCCAACCCACCACTCGCCGCGAGAAAATATCCAAAATAACCGCCAGATAAACGAAGCCGGTCAAAATCCGGATATACGTAATATCTGAAACCCACACTTGATTGATACCGGTCACTTCCAGACCTTTGAGCTGATTTGGATATACCGGGTACTTGTGATTCGAATCCGTGGTTGTGATAAACCGCTTCTTTACCTGCCGGAACAGGTTATGCGCCCGCATGATTCACAGCAGTCGTTTTTTATTCACCACCAATCCGTATTGGCGCCATAACTGGACCTTGAGCGTCCGATGGCCGAAGCAGGAATATTCGGCCTGCAACTGTTCGATTTTATCCCGTAATTCCGCCTCGGCCTCATCCCGCAGGACTCGGGATATTTAGGGCCGATAATAATACGTAGATGCGCTCAAACCCATCATTTCGCATCCTTTCCGGACCGTTCCGTGTTCCCGCCAGTGACGACGTACCCACTCGACCTTCTCATGGACGCTGAGGTCTCGTTGAGTTTTTTTAAAAGGTCAATCTGGAGGCTTAGTTCTCCAACTTTTTTCTTGTACATATCCAGTTCGTGCATCATCTTTTTTTCGTTGACCGTGGGATGCACACGCATGCTTCCATCGTGAATTTGCCGCTGCCAACGATCTATGACCGAGCCAGCCAAGTTGTGTTCCCGCGCTGCCTGCGATTTCGTCAAACCACCGCTGTCGATCCTGACAATCAAATTTCTCTTGAAATCTTCTTCAAAATGGCGATACTGTTTCTTCATCTGTCCGACTCCTTCCGGGGATTGGCCCCATTATATCGGACAGGCACACTAATTTTCAGGCTAAAGTTGTCCAGCTACAGGGGTACACTCCAGATCATCCATTTCATTAATATAATTTATAAGTTCTTTACTTGTACCCAATGTTGGCAATATGGCAAGTTGCGGATTTCGGAACGATTTCTTATCAACCTGTTAATGAAGTTGATACGAATCACAAAGTTCTAATAATCAGTTGGCTCCGCAATTTGCTATATTGCGTGTTGGCAGTAGTATTTTTATTGCTCAACTATTTCTACTCGTCTATTTTTTGCTTTTCCTTTGTCTGATGAATTTCGCGCTACAGGAGACGCAGGGCCAACTCCGTAAGACTTCAACTGTTTTTTATTAACGCCATATTTTACTATTAACTCATTTACCACAGCGTTTGCTCTTTCAGTTGAAAGTTTTATGTTCGCTTTAAAATCGCCGATATTATCTGTATGACCAACAATCAAATATTGTTTATCTGAATGTGCATTTAAGTATTCAGCTATAGTTTTTAAAGCATCGGCAGATTTTCCCTTTATTTCAGATTTACCTGTGTCAAAATGGATGTCGTACACGGCAATATGACCCTTTGTTGACATACCATCATCTAAATTATCAAGCGATATCATTCCCTTGTCCATTGGTTTTGTTTTAATAGTCACCAATGAATATACCACTTTTTGATCTACCTTTCCCGCAACAACAAATACATAATAATCAAATGTGTCTGTAGGTATTTTCCCGGAAAAATAATTATAAGCTCTGTTGGGCAATTGCATATATTCATAATTTTGCATACCATGACGAGGATGCCCCTTTTTCATAAAAGCTTTTATGCACTCATTGGTATTAGACGAGGGTAATACACTGCCACCTTTTTTGGATATTGCTTCTTCATAATTTTTTATTATTTCCAAAGGCGAACGTTTTCCCGGAGCATAACAAAATCTATGACGAATATACCCTTCAATCTTTTTAGCTTCAATCTTGCCATCAGAGGTTTTACCCGGACAAATATAAAATACGTCATACCCAATATCGTCATCATAAACAACCTTGCTGCCAGGATAAACAGGTGCAATATCTGTTGTCTTTTGTGCAAAAAGATTTACACTTGTCAATGCAATAAGCATTGTCAGCATTAGGATTAATTTTGTTTTCATTTGAATTTCTCCTTGTTCAAGTTAATAATTTTGTTATTTAATATTACTGCTAACGGTTTGAATAAACCGCGTTTTAATGCAGCTTATTCTGTGTTGGCAATAGCTTGTCCTTTTTCCCGCTTTTTTAAAATTATTATCCATATCCCAACAGATACTCCCGCTATTATTAGTTTTTCATCCCAGGTGATTCCATCTTCTACTCCGGGATTAAACATCATAATATTAATAATTATATGAAAACAAGTAGCTGCAAAAATAAATTTTAACTGATAGTAATTTGCTTTGCAGTATAAACATAGCAATCCTGGCAAAAAGTGTCAATTGTTAAAACCCAACCCTGTCGCAGCAAAATGATACTGTCCTATTCTGACAAAATAGAAATGTCCTGTTTTATACTATCGCCAACTTATCCACGAAAGGAAGTTGGCTATGCGAAAAAATATTATCCCCATGAGCACTAAAGAACTCAAAAAACTGCATTTAATCAAAAAAGCTGATGAAAAACTTATGACTCAAGCCCAGGCAGCCGATTTATTAGACATAACCGAGCGCCAATTTAGACGAATCATACAAAATTATCGTCTGCTGGAAGAACGCGGACTCGTTCATCAACTGCGCGGCAAATCTTCTAATAGAAAATTTTCCGATCATTTCAAGAAATCCATTGTTTACATCTATCAAAAGAATTTTTCAGGCTATAAGCCTACCTTTTTCACCGAAAAACTTGCTTCTGATTATAATATTACCCTCAGCAAAGAGTCTGTTCGATGTATTCTTGCTAAGAACAATCTCTGGACTGTTCGAAAAAAAAGGCTCAAACACAGAACCAAACAACCCAGGAAACTTCATCGCGGCGAACTTGTTCAACTTGATGGCTCTGTTCATCAGTGGTTTGACGGCACTGAAGGCTACTGTGTCCTTATGCTTTACATTGACGACGCCTCTTCCAACGTTTATGCCCGCTTCTACACTTATGAAGGAACTATCCCTGCCATGGATTCCTTTCGTCGTTATATTCAACGATATGGTATTCCTATGGCCATTTATGCTGATCTTCACAGCACTTATAGAAATAACAACAAAAAGCTTTCTATTGAAGAACAATTGGCCGGGGTGCGCGCCGACACACAATTCAGTCGTGCACTTAATCAATTATCGGTTAACTATATCCCGGCTTATTCTCCTCAAGCCAAAGGGCGTGTCGAACGGACTTTCCAGACTTTTCAAGACAGGCTTGTCAAAAAACTTCATCGCTTAAATGTTTCTTCCATCAAAGAAGCCAACGCTTTTTTGGACACCTGCTTTCTGAAAGACCATAACCGCCGATTTGCTGTTGCACCGGCTAATCAGACCGATTTGCACAGAGGCGCTCTCCCGGTCTCAACACTCAATAAATTTCTTTGTATCCAGGAAAAACGCTCTGTTGCTAAAGATTTCACTGTGCGCTACGAAAACAAAATTCTTCAACTCGCTGTTCCCACCATTGCAAAACAGGTTATGGTTCATTTATTTTGTAACAGCTCTCTTGCCGTTTTTCACAAGGACAAGTCTCTCAAATTCATGGATGTTACTCACAAACATCTTCAACCCAATAATAAAAACAAAAAGAATTTACCTTTTATGCCTGTTATTGATCCTATTACTTTAAAGGAGGTTCCGGCTCAGTATACTTCTTAAATTAGGACATTCTTACTTTGCTCATAATAGGACATTTCTACTTTGCTCATAATAGGACATTTCTACTTTGCCTTGACATACCGGTTATTCAAATTTAAGTTCGCCGCGACCAATGGCCTCCCTGACTTTTCTCCGGTTATCAATGGCTTTTGCAATCTCTTTTTGGGGAACTTGAGAGCCTTTTTTATTAAACGCATGCGACATAAAAATATACCGGCGATGAATGAAAAAATACAAAATTCGTTCCCTTCGGGAAGCTCAAACAAAATGCACTGTGAAAAAACAGAATGATTGACGGTCTTCATATTTACATTTTTACTCACGAAAGTTTGCACTAATGCACATAACCATACTCATAAAACTAACTGGTTCGTCTATTTGTTTTCCTGAATCATAAAATCATCAAAAAACACATAGCTGTCCGCTTTTGACCATAACCCGATTTTTCCGTTTATGGTCTATTTCCATTCATAATCAACATAGCGTTCATCATTCAGAAACCCTTGAATTCGGCCTTCCTGAATAACCACCTTCAAATCATGCCCTGCTTGAGAAGGTAGCCATCATTTCTCGAGGACCTTAAAAATATTTCTTCAAGTGACTTTGTGCCGCCGCCCAAGCATCTGCCCAGATTCTCCAAAGAGCCGGCCGCGATCATAAGCGATACCTTGTTGAGCACTTTGTTTTTTGAACAAATTTTTGAAATATTTTCTAATTCAATCATCACTGCGTCCTTATTGAAGCCGGTGTTGCGCTTGGCGGTTTATTGGAATATCGATGTACAAATACTCAGGGTTTTTCCCTCTAATGATAAGCGTGTCTATTCACGACACTTGCTGTTTTTTCTTCTTGTGGAAAAAACCCACCACCCGGCGTACTTCCTGCACAAAGGCAAATCCCATCCCCGGTGTGTCCAATTTGGCGGCTTTGACAATTTCATCAAAGATGGCATCCGTCTGTTTTTCCGCCACAACCAGTTGCAGCACTTCTTTTTCAGGCGAAATCGCAATCCCCAGTATCCCCAAATTTTCCCGAACACCTTTCCCCCGGGCAAAATGGATGGTCACGCCGCCGGCACCGGCCTTTTGGGCGGCTTTCCAAACCGCATCCGCTTTTCCCCGCTGAACAATACATGTAATTAAATTATATTTAATGTCCTGCTTGGCCATTTCAGCCCTCCCGGCTCGATTTTTTTTCTGTGCCTTCAATAATAATTCCAAGTGTTAAAACAACGATAATCGGAAAGACGCTGGCCAGGCTAATGATGCCAAACCCGTCCAGCGCCGAGGTGGCGCTGCCGACTCCCAAACCCATGGCAAGCACCAAAGGAACCGTGATCGGCCCGGTGGTCACCCCTGCACTATCCCAACCGATATTGACAAATTTTTCTGAAGCAACAAATGTCACCGGCATCAAAAATACGTATAATGGAATCAATAAATATGCCAGTGGAATATCAAACATCATTTTGGTGACACCCAGCGCAATCCCGCAACCCACGCCAAATGCCACGCTGTGGATCAACAAATATTTTTTAAATGCGCCTTGCGTGACATTTTCCACGGTAATCCCCAGCGCATTCAACGCCGGTTCGGCCAGGGTCGCTCCATATCCAAGAAAAAAAGCAAAAAGAATCACAACGACTTTTCCCCAGTTTGCTCCGTAAAACATTTCCGGGGGAACAAATGAATTTGGCGCGGCCGCGCCGACTTTTTCTCCCAAGGGTACCAGGCCAAATCCCAGCCCTAAATTAAATACCGCCATTCCAATCAGGCAGAATACAATCCCCGCCAATATCTCGTGACTGTTCGAAATCACCTCTTTTAGGATAACCTTTTGCACCAGATAAAGAAAAAGCATGAGTGGAATAACCGCCCGAGCAGCGTAATAAATCGCATCGGCAAAAACAGTTATCACCGCAGTCCCGCCGCCCGCACTCACCGTTTTGGTAACAGACAGGTCAATGGCGCCGGTATAATACAAAAAGATTCCGGAAATCAGCACAAAAAAAATGGGAAACAAACTGGCCAGGGTGACCACACCAAAACCGCTCATCCCGGTATCGGAGGCGCCTCTGGCCCGCGAAACACCTATCCCCAGCGCCAAAACCAAGGGAACCGTAACCGGCCCGGTGGTCACCCCGCCGCAGTCCCAGGCCAAACCGATCAGGGAGCGGAGATCAGGGACCCAGTGGGCAAATGCCGTCAGAATCAGAACCGTGGAAAGTATGGGAAAAATCAGGACTTTAAGTGACCAGCCTTTTAAAAAACGCAGTACACCTAAAATCGTAGCCACACCAACACCCATGGCGACCATCATCACCAGCGTTTTGGTATGATTCTGGAGATAATCATACAGCACCGGTGCCCGTAGATGATCCACCGAATTCCCCACGGATTTCAAAACCCCGATGGCCGGTTCTGCAAGTGTGGCCCCAATGCCGACCAGAAACGTAAATCCCAGAAGTATATAAATCGTGGCTTTTTTCGGCAATGTGTTTCCAATGGTCTCGGCAAAAGGCATCAATCCCAACCTAAGGCCTTCCATAAAAAACATGAGCCCGATCAGAACAAAGACAATCCCGGGAATGAAAAGAAGGGGGTTGATCATCGTGCCGCGAAAAACAACCAACAGGAAAAAAATCAAATAAATGATAATCGGCAAACACGCCTTCATCTGCTCAAGCATAAGCCTGCCGACATAAGGTGCCAGTATCGTATAGATTTCCGTGACCTTTGCTTTTATATGATTAAATTCCATTGCCGCATAATCCATCCCTGTGTTGATTCAACATTTCATCGACCATGACTGTCTGTTTGCAGGCCGGATACAGAATCATCCGGCTATCCAACATCATATAGGATAAATTACCGTTGTCCAAACTTTTTCATATCCTGTTTGATACCGGGCGGCCGGCCGCCTCCATCCCGCTTGCGGGCATGCCCCCCCTTGTTTTTGGGGTTCCATTTCCTTAGGTTATGGCTTATCATATTCCAATTACCGACCATACTCACCCTGCGATTCAATGCACTTTATTCCAAGGAGGACTTCATGAGCTTAAAAGTTTTTCTAGACGAAGATGAAATTCCACGCCAGTGGTACAACCTTGCCGCAGACCTGCCCACACCCATGCAGCCGCCGCTCGGCCCGGATGGCAACCCGCTCACCCCGGACAAACTGTCTCCGGTTTTTCCCATGAATTTGATCGAACAGGAAATGTCACAAGAACGCTGGATTGATATCCCGGAAGAAATTCTGGAAATGCTCTACATGTGGCGGCCTTCGCCGCTCTACCGCGCCAAGCGCCTGGAAAAAGCTTTGGGCACACCGGCCAAAATTTATTATAAAAACGAGGGTGTGAGCCCGGCCGGGTCGCACAAGCCCAACACCGCCGTCGCCCAGGCCTGGTATAACAAACAATTCGGCATCAAACGTCTCACCACCGAGACCGGCGCGGGCCAGTGGGGCAGTGCGCTCTCCTTTGCCTGCTCCCTGCTTGGCCTGGAGTGCAAAGTTTATATGGTGCGCATCAGCTTTGATCACAAACCCTTCCGGAAAATGATGATGGAAACCTGGGGAGGCAACTGTGTCGCCTCCCCCAGCGAAGAAACCAATGCGGGGCGTGAGATTCTCAAAAAAATGCCGAACACTCCGGGTAGTTTGGGAATTGCCATCAGTGAAGCGATCGAAGCAGCTGTGACGGATAAAAGCGGCCAGACCCGCTATGCGTTAGGCAGTGTGCTCAACCATGTGATGCTGCATCAGACCATCATCGGCTTGGAAGCGAAAAAACAGCTTGCCAAGATCAATGAGGATAAAGTGGATATCGTCATTGGTTGTGCCGGCGGCGGGAGCAACTTTGCCGGACTGAGCTTTCCTTTTATCAATGACAAAATCAATGGCACAAACATTGAGGTGATTGCCGCTGAGCCGACCTCCTGTCCAACCCTGACCAGGGGTCCTTTCGCGTATGATTTTGGTGATGTGGCTAAGATGACGCCGATGCTTCCGATGTATACATTGGGACACCAATTTATCCCGGCACCCATCCATGCGGGTGGGCTGCGCTACCATGGTATGTCACCGCTGGTAAGCCAAGCTGTAAACGAGGGGCTAATCACACCTAAGTCCTATGACCAGCTCGAGTGCTACGAAGCTGCTGTGATGTGGGCGCGGACCGAAGGCTTCATCCCTGCACCGGAGACCAGTCATGCCATCGCGGCGGTTGTCGAAGAAGCCAAAAAGGCCAAAGAGGAAGGCAAAGAAAAGGTTATTGTCTTTAACTGGAGCGGACACGGGCTTATGGATCTTTCGGGTTATGATGCTTATTTACAGGGCAAGTTGACCAATTCCTCCCTGTTGGATGAAGATCTAAAAAAGTCTCTGACACCGCTGGAAAAATTCCCCAAAGCATCCACCGCCAAAAGCGGTAAGTGGTAATTTCCGTGCTTGAGCGCTATGACACCCAGGAGGCCCGCTGCAAATTGCTCGGGCATCCTGTGGTGTTCAAATACTGCCGGACCCAGGCAGACAACACGCTCTGCCGTCATATCCGCAACTGCTGGTTTGAACGTCTGCCCATTCAGGATTATCTGGAAAAAAACTATACCCCGGATCAACTAAACACGCTGGATGCGCCGCCCAAACCCAAAACCGTTTCCTTGTTTGAAATGATTGAAAAGGCAAAAAAAAGCATGGACCATCGCTGAGATAAAGCTTACAAGACGCCGTCTGCGTGTCCAATCAAATATTCACCGCTGAGACGCTGAGCACGCAGAGAAAAAGCTCCAAAGCGGGATAAAAACATAACTTTATCTATGCTATTTAAAAATATGAATTCATTTCAAAAATTCGACACTATATTTTTACTCCGCGACCTCAGCGTCTCAGCGGTGAATTTTTTCCTATCGGGTGGTATCCATGACAGAACATGATCCAAGAACACATATGACTTTTTGGCAAGAGCTGTGGTGGGTGCTCAAGAATTTCATCCAGGGCCAATTTCTCATTGCCGTTTGTATCGGCCTGACCGCTTTTCTGGCTTTTTGGCTCATGGGAATCAACCACGCTTTTTGGCTCGGTCTCTTCGTGGGACTCATGAGCTTCATCCCTTACCTCGGTCCTGCGCTGGGGTTTATTCCACCGCTGGTCTTTGCCTGGACCACACACCATCATTGGGGCTATTTAATCGGTATGGTCGGGGTCTGGATTCTGATTCAAATATTAGAAGGGCTTGTGTTTCAACCTAAAATATTGGGTGATAAACTCCGTATCCATCCGCTTCTGGTGATTGTATCCTTTTTCTTTTGGGGACTGATCCTGGGGATTTTTGGTGTGCTGCTGGCTGTTCCGTTAACTGCTGTGGTACAAATTCTCTGGCGCCGCTGGCGTACTCAAAAACATTAAGACTTTATTTTCCGCGAATAATCACGAATCGTAAAAATAAACTAATTGAAAATATTATTCAATTTCCCCGCTCTGAAGATCGGGGATTTGGATATGATCTGTAAAAAATCATTATTACTATTCCGTTTCATCCCCGGCTTGAACTCCGGGGAATTCACGGCTAACATATTAAATTTTATTCGTAAAATTCGTGGAAGGTTGTTTGCCTTTTTACCCGTAATTAGCAGATCGCCAGGCCCCAGCTTTTGTCGCCGAGATGAGTGCCGAGGACCGCGCCGACCTCGCGGATCGCGATCCGGCTGGAATTGAGGCCCTGGTCGATAAGCGCCAGTTTAAGTGCTTGGCTGTTTTCTTTGCGTACGGTGTGCATAATACAGATACCCTGAATAATCCCGTGCATATCCGCGTGCCGCTTCGTCAGTTTGGCAATAACCTCATTGGCCGCCTGCGTGGATTTCACTTTGTCCACTACCTCAATTTTACCGTGCCCGCCAGTGATCGCCAAAATAGGACGAACTCCCATCAAATTGCCAAAAAAAGCGCTCGCCTTGCCAATCCGGCCGCCACGCTCCAGCGCATCAAGATTATCCACCGAGAAAAGGAGCTGTGCCTTGGGAATGCGCGCGACCACCTGTTCGGCAATCTCATTCATCCCCTGGCCGCGATTGGCCAGATCACGGGCATACAGCGCAAGAAAAGCCATGGCGTAACTTGTCAGCTTAGAATCTATAATCCTGACTTCTGCATGTGAGATCATACTGGAAGCAAATTGGGCCGTCTCAACCGTCTTGGAAATTTGGCTTGAAATGAGAATACATAAAATATGTGTATAGCCTTTTTGGACCAAGTCCTGAAAAAGCTCAAAAAAACGTTTGGAAGTAGTCTGGCTGGTGCGCGGATAAGTTTTGGTGCTCTCTAGTTTAATAAAAAATTGCTCCGGCGTGATGGTCTCGCGGTCCCAGTATTCCTCCTGCCCGAAATAGACCTTGAGCGGCGCACGATAAACTTCGTGTTGCTTTAATATCTCATCCGGCAAATCACTCGTGCTGTCTGTAACAATCGCAATTTTTTCCATAGTCCGGTCTTTCTCTATAGCGTTTATTCGTAACTATTATCACTATACGCACTGCCGGACCAAAGCACAATCCAATTCTTTTGCAAAAAATATGAAATCAGATAAAAAACTTCTGAATATCCAACACAGTCACATAAATCATTAAACCAAAAAGCAGTGCCAGTCCGGCAACTGTGATAGGCATCTGCCAGCGTACCGCCTTGGGATGAATTTTTTCCAATAGGGACATAAAAATTTTTCCGCCATCCAGTCCAGGAATCGGCAATAAATTGAGCACCGCCAGATTGAGACTGATAATAATCGTAAACATTAATCCATTAGACAAATTCTTTCCAATAAATGCACCGCCTTGAGAAACAATTCCCACTACGCCGCTTAATTTATCCGGATGTGTGAATAACATCGGCAACGCATTAAGGATTTGCATAAAATGAGCAACGGTCTGTTCCCAGGGCTTAATAAATAAGCCGGATATGCTAATGCCTGATTTCATGGCATTCACAATCGCGAAAAGAAAAACCGGTAAAATAAGATTTGCCAGTGGTCCGCCCAATGAAAACACAAAGCGCTGACGAACCGGAATTTTAAAATAGTCTTCCTCAGACGCCAGGGCCGGGAGCACATATCCGCCCAAAGGAATCCACGAAATACGAAATTCAGTGCTGCCCCTTTTCCATGACCAGAATTTGGGTCCAAAACCAATTGAAAAAATTTCAATAGGAATCTTGATTGCGCGGGCGGCCAAATAATGCCCCAACTCGTGCACGAAAATAAGAAATCCTATAATAAAAACAATCAACACATATTGCATGTTTTACCTCCAAAATCAAAACGTAACAATGCGATCACTTTCTTTTACAATATCATACATGTCCTTCATCGTCGAGATCGGACACATTTCCGAGCCGGCCTGCTCCCTGGACTTGATACAACTACCGCATGCGTAAATCTTGCCGCCGGTCCGGATTAATTTTTCCGCCTGCTCGATTGTGTTGAATTTTTCTATGCTGATTTGCTGATATTCCACCCCTTTGCCCATGAAAAACACTTTCACTTCATCCGCTTGCGCCAGCGCAAAATTTCCATAGCGCAAAGCATTCCAGCATGTCTCCGCGTCATTACTTGAAATGATGATACCCACTTTCATGTTCTTTCTATTCCCTTCATACTTGTTATCTAAAAACATTGCTTCCAAACTTATACAGATCGAGACTTCTTTTTTTACCTAAATTTATTGTTTAGTTAAGAACACCAGTCATACTGTTTTTTCGAAGTGCGTCTTGTCTGAGCTTCCCGAAGGGGGCGCCCAGCATCCGCTGGACGTCCATATTAAATAGAAACATGTTGTCCGAGTTACGCAACAAAAAAAAACAGTATAACTAGTGTTCTTAACATGGTCAAATATTTTACTTCCTGTCAAAAAATGGATTCTTGGCGGTACCTGTCAGGGGAATCCCGTAGGCGATCTTTACCTCCGGACCCAGCACTTGCCTGGAGAGCGCTGCCATCCCCAGGGTGTACATAATCCGGTTGTCCGCCCGGCATTGGGCTGCCACAGATACCGCAGACCCCATGGCAATGCCCAAGTCACCGGTATTAAACGCACAGACCGCCCCGGCCCGGCGGTTGGCATCGCAGTTTTCAAAACCACATAAGCCGCAATATTTCAATCCGAGCGGTTCAACTTTAGTGCCGATTAATACCGCAATGTGGACATGGTCGCGCAAATTTTCGGCGTCACGCAAAAACGAGGGTACCTTTTTTTCTTGACTGATTCGCGCCATCTCATCTGCCAGCATCTCAATATCTTTGCGCTCTAAAACCGCCATCTCCAAATTATCCAGACCGCGGCCTTTGGGAGCGGTGTGGGCCGCCAGAATCATTTGCTCGGCCACCTGAAGCAGCGCCTGGTTTTGTCTGTCCTTCAACATCCTGTCCTCCTATTCAATAAAACTTAACGTCGCGCGCTGTACCCAGCCGTGCCGATGCGGTTCAAAAAACACCTCAACCCAAGCCTCTTCCTCGCGCTTGACCTGTACCCGCATACCCTCCGGAATAGTATAAAGCATATCCGCATTGGCATAGGGGCGGCTGAAAATTTCGGTGGTCTTGGTCATCACCACGCCCTGCTTAAACCACCTGGATTCATACTGCCGTGTGATGCTCCAGCCCGTGCATAAAACCGCAAACACGGCCGCCACCCACATCAAAAGACGCAGCCGCTGTAAACGTACCGGCCACAATAATAACAGAACCAGGAAAATCACGGCAATAAAATAACTTGCCGAAGCGCTCCCGATTAATTCATTGGGGGTCAGGCTCCGGTAAATAGTGAAAAAACGCGTCCCCGGACCGCGTTTGCGGGGCAGCGCATTTTGTAGGTAGACCTGCTCTTCCGCCTGATAAAGATTGTACTTCAAGTCTTTGTCCCGCGGCCGAATCTTTAATCCCCGCTCATACGCCATGATCGCCAAACCGGTCTTCCCTTGACGGAGATACGTATTCCCGAGGTTATAATAAACATCTGCATCCTCAACCCCCATCGCCAGCACCTGCTTATACTCTCCTTCCGCCTTAGCCAAATCATTGTTTTCAGCATAGGTGTTGGCGCGCCAGAAACGCACCTCTTCATCACCTGCCAATGCAGGACCTGCCGCACCCAGGCCGGTTGAAAGCAGTAAAATTGCAGCGACTGTAGGATTGAGGCGGTGTGCTTTTTTGCGATTGCGTGCCACCCAATATTTTTCAAAATCCCGGATTGCGTTTTTCACATCCCGGTAAAGCGCTTGTTTATCTCTGTTCGGCAAAACTGCGGCAGCATAGCGGACATATTCGCAGGCGGTCAGGGCGGCCTTGAAGCGTGTATGCAGCACTTCAGGAATGCCAAAATGCTCAAAATAATCGGGCATACTCTCGACCCCAATATAGACATTGGGTGATTCAAATTTAAGCGAAAGGTACTCTGAAGCGGTCTTGGCCAGTCCGTTATAAAATTCCTTGTCCGCCTGACGGTGCATCAGCCGCTTGAGACGGCGCAATGATTTTTTTGCGCCGGCATAGGCTTTACGAATGCGGATAACCTCCGCATCTTTGAGCGCCTGTTTATACAGACGGCGGCCGACCAATATCAGCGCGATAAGCAGCAGTCCAATTCCCTGAAACAACCAGAACGACAACTTGACCACCGCCCAGTGAACCGGTTTTTTCAAAACCGCCGCACCACCATGATTGGGACGCAGCTCAAGCGGGATGATCTGCGGATCTTCAGAAATCACTTCAATTTCCTTAAACGGGCGCGGAGCAACCTGCACGACAGGAATTTTGGCAATTGCGCTTTCCCATACTTCCCGGTCCGGATTAAAAAAACGTATGATGGCATGTCCCAAATCAGCCTGACCCGGTTTATCAAAAATAACCAAATAGGTAAACAATTTCTCCCCCGAGACACCCTCCCCGGTTGTCTCAATCGCCACGTTTTTATTTTCCAGGTAAACACGAAAGTCCTCTGCCCGGGAAATCACCGGTTCCGGTACGCTGGACAAATTTCCCTTGCCGCGCAGTGTCAGGGTTAATCGGATGGGTGCATCCACTTCCGCGGTATCCTTGTCCAGGCGTGCGGTCATGTCAAATTGTCCCACCAAACCCCGCCTGTCGGCTGGAATAAATCCACGGACATCCTCCGGCAGGGGCAATACCTGCAGCACGATGGATTCGGTTAAAAAGGAACGCTTCTGGCGTTTCCTGACAAAGACCGCCTCGGCAACATCCACCACCACTTTTCCGTGCCGTACCGGAAAAAGTGCGGTCCGATACCGGCGATCAATATCACTTTTTTTCTCCCCTGAAATGCGCTCCTCCGTCTTGGCCTCCGGGAGTTCCTCGGTAATGAAGCCGGTCAACTGCGGCGGACGGTAGGACATATCCGTGTGCTTATCCAAACTATACTTGAGCTGCACGGTTAAAATAACCTGCTGATTAACGTAACTTTTTTCCCGGTTGATCCCCGCGGTAATATCGACCTCATCTTTACGCGCTTTGCCCACATCGGGTGCGCTCTCAATAATTTCATCGATTTGATACGCCTTGCCGGAAAGCGGTCCATAATAGCGGATGCCGGAGCGTGTGCCTTTCACCTCGATACTCGTTTTTTCAGTAAAATATTTTTTCCCGTCAAAGTGGATCATAATGGCGGGAATTTGATGGGCTCCTGTCCGCCTGGCAACAAAAACATACTGCACCGTGCGCACACTCCAAATTTTCCCATTTAGAACTGCACTCGAATCACTTGCATAGGTATTAATCAAATTCAAATCCGCCATCGGCGGCAGTTGAATGGGATGCAAAGCATTGATGTCTGACACCATGATTTCTAAAATCAGTGTAAAGCTTTCATCTAAATGGGTCTCGCTGCGATCCAGTCTCGCCTCAAGCGTATGCAGCTGCTCTATCTGCTCCCGGCTATCCACCATGGGTTCGGTCTCCAGATCGGTCTCAACCACAACTTCCTGAAACAGGACCGGCCGCCGGGGTGCTTGCTGCGTTGACGGATCTTGTTCAGGTTCCTGATAGCCATATTTTTTGGATTTCTTGCTGTGTATGGGCCGGGTACGCTTCAGTCCTTGCTGCTGGTAATCATCCTCCGAAATCTCCCCGCCGCCGCTGCTGTCCAACAGCGGCTGGGTCTCTAATTCTTCCTCGCCCTCCGCGCTGCGCTCCAGTACCTGCTGCTCAAACAGTGCTTGCGCCTTTTCCGAGCTGTAGACACGTTTGACTTTCTGACCACCCCAAGCAGGCGATGCCGGTTGTTCCTCGGTCGCGCCCAAGCAAACGATCCCTGAAAAACCAGCCGCGAGCATACACAATAAAATCAATTTTTTTTTCAAATGATCCTCAATTTTTGAACCAGCCGGCCCGAATGAATTGCTTCCGTATTCTATGATTATATGCAGAGACCTGTCTTAAGGGAACCGTCTTTTTACCGCTTCCGCCTAATCCTGTGCCTGCGTCTCCTGAGGGTGCTGCACCATGGCCGTAATCTGCGCATACACCTCACGGGAAATTTCTTGTTTCTGCTGCGCAGAATATTTCCGGGGATCAAATGGTTTGGCGAAGGTGAGGGTAATGGTTCCGGGAATCATACCAAACACACCCTTGGGTAAAATCCGATGGCTCCCCTGAATAGACACCGGCACCACTTCCAAACCGGCCTCCAACACTAAAGTAAAGCTTCCCTGTTTAAAAGCCTGGAGGCGCCCGTCCGGGCTGCGCGTCCCTTCAGGAAAAATCAGCAGAGAAAACGGTTCCGCGCGTACCCGCTCGGCTGCCCGGGTAAATGATTCACGCACCCGTCGCGGGCTGCGGCGATCAATCGGTATCATGCCCAGTGCTGTAATCCCCCATCCAAAAAAAAGTGTCCGGAAAAGTTCCTTTTTGGCAAGAAACGCCAAACGCCGGGGTGTCCCACTCATCAACGCCATGATATCCAGCTGGCTTTGATGATTACTCAAAAATGTGTATTCTTTTGTTGGGTCCAGATTTTCCTTGCCCCGGATTTCCAGACGCACACCACCCACCGCTAAAACGTGCCTGCTCCAAAGACGGCCGATTGCATAGGCCGCATTGCGCGAAAACAGACTTACCACAATACAAGGAATACTGTAGAGACCTATCGAGAACTGACTCCAGCAATTGGCGATTATGGCGCGAATAAAAATCGCCGGTGTTTTAAACCGGGTTGCTTTTCCTGACATGCTTTCACCACAATGCAGGTCGAATAAAAACCCGCCAAGCCCTTTCCTCTATCCGCTGTCGTTTAATAGAATACAAACAACGCAGAAAGATTTTTTCCACAGCCTGTCTCTTTTCTCTTATTTTAAAAAAATCTTCACTACTGTCAAGCAGGCTTATTCTGTGACGTAATCCTGGGACTGCTTCCCTGTCATTTGGGTGATCTCAACACAAAATATGCACACCAATTCCACCGGTTTTTCAGCAAAAATCAGCTGATCGCCCTGGTCGGTATAATGTGCCATAATAATTTTCAGGGCTGCCAATTTTTCCGCCGCATCCTTTATGAAACGCGCTTTGCCCAGACCGACAATGCTCTGATAGCGTGCGCTCCATTTGCAGGCGAGTTCATCACCCCGAATAATCCCGGTCTCCCCTTCGATCTCAAATGCCACCGTATCATTTTTGCAGAGCATCTCAATTTTTTTTCCCTTGGCTGCGCAATGAAAATACAGTGTATTGTCTGCATATCCAAAATTCATGGGCACAATATACGGAATATCATCCACCGTCATTGCCAGGCGGCACACCTCCGCTTTTTGCATAATCACTTCCAAGACTGCTTTATCTTTAATTTCCCGCGTGGCCTGTCTCATCAAACTCCTCCTTAAAGGCTTTCTCACCACGGAGAACACCCTACTCTTTGATATTAAAGCAGCAGATTCGTAGGACCGGCGGAGATCACGGAGAAGATCAATTGCAAAAAATATAAATACTATTTAGAATTAAACCATAAAAAGCGATAACATTTTTTGTTTGCGCTTTTGACCTTACCTTATCTGCCTTTGCCTTTCTCCGTGAGCTCCGTGTTCTCCGTGGTGAGCCGCTTTATGCCTTTGATTTTACTCTCTGTAGATTTTGATCTTGCCCTTCTCCGTGATCTCCGTGCGCTCCGTGGTAAGTCGTTTTGTTTTTACCAATCCGGGCCTTTGTACTCATTCATCTGTTTGTCGTCCTTGGGACTGTTTTTCTGCACCGTACTCTCCTCCGCCTCCAAAGAGCGCAACGCGCGCAGCGCATCCTCCTGCGACATGCCTTTTTGTTTGCGTCCGGGTTGCTGATCAGACGTAGATGTTTTTCCCTTTTGCTCCTTGCGCTGCGAGGTCTTCTCCTGCTCCTCATTCGGCGGCGCATCATCATTGCGGCGGCCCGAAGAACTTTGCCGGTCAGATCCGGGCTTATCTGCGCCGCTGCCCGGCGCCTTGCCTTTGTCCGTGCCTTGGGACTGTTCCTCGCGTTTCGAGAGCGTCTTGGTGCGCTTTTTTATTTCCCGCAGAATCAATTCCAGATTGTAACGTGCATCATCATCCTGGGGATCCAGCAGCAAGCATTTTTTAAACGCGTCTACCGCTTCCTGCCACTTTTCCGCCTTGCCCTGCTTAATTCCCAGATAAAAAGCGGTATAGCCGAAATTGTACCAATTGTCCTGCTCGAGCGCACCGGAAGCGCTGGGGAGCGCGCGTATGAACGCTTTGTAGGCTTGCGAATATTTATGCTGCCCCAACTGAGCACACCCGAGATTATATTCTGCCAGCGCATCACCCGCATTGGCTTGACGCGCCTCATTGAAATGCCGTTCCGCTGCGATCAAGTCCTGACGTTTAAAGGCGTCCAATCCCTGCTTGATCTCTTTTTGGGCTGCGGCTTGCGCAAGTGATGCCAAACAAACACTCACCAGGATTGCCGCGCCGGTCCGTTTAAAAAGACGGATTAGATTCGCAAGCCTGGGCCTCCCTTTACGCCGCCCGATAAGCAGCTCAAACAGCAAGAACAGGAGTGCCAACAGCGCGGCGACCGGATAGTAATCTTCCCAAGTCTGATGCCGCTCGGAAAACATCTCAATTTTTTCAAGTTTATTGAGCTCGGCGACCAGGACATCCGCTTCCTTTCCTCCCGGACTTAGGCGGGCATAAGTCCCGCCGCCTACCAGTGCCATTTTTTTCAAAATAATTTCATCCAAACGCGTAATCTGTTTTGAGGAAGACTTTGCTTGTGCCGGTCTTTTTTTCGACACCTCCCAGCGCGGCGGCATCGGCGCACCTTCGGCTGACCCTACGCCCAGACAATAGGTCCGAATACCTTCTTTAGAAGCTTCCTTTACTTTGGGAAGCGGGGCGCGTCCAAAATTCTCTCCATCGCTAATCACCACAATCGCCCGATGTTGTGCTCCGGTCCGTTGAAAAGCCGCCAATGCCTCTTCCAGCGCATTGCCAAGATCCGTTCCTTGTACCGGCAATGTGCTTGTATCCAGCCCATTGATTAAAAGCTTGAGTGCGCCTGTGTCGCGTGTAGTGGGACAATTTAAAAAAGCATTGCCTGCAAAGGGAAGCAACCCGATCCGGTGCTCCGAGAGCTGGTCAACCAGATAAAACAAAGTACGCTTGGCACGTTCCAGACGCGTACCGCCCGAAACATCGCGGACCGTCATGGAACGCGAGGTATCAATTAAAAACATAATATCCAGCCCTTCAGTACTAACCTCTGTGCGCATAAGCGCCACTTGGGGGCGGGCCAATCCGACAATCATAATGGCAATCGCCGCGATAATGGCAATACGGCCCAACTGCCGTTTGGCCGGACTGTTCTGTCCGGTCAGAGTCCGGGCCAGACGTTCACTGAAAAACTGCTGCATCCGCCGACGCTCACGCAAATTGGCCCAGACCAGCCCGAGCACCAATGCCGGCAGGACCCATAATAAATTCAGCATGATGGGAAAAGCAAATCGAAACATAATTCACCTGATATTTGATATTCCGTAGGGGCGATTCATGAATCGCCCCTACAAAACCGCCTGCGGTCGCTTCGCGACCTACGGCAGTTTACTCTCCATCGTGCGGATCACCAACAATTCCATCATCATAAAAAGCAGTGCCAAAAAAATAAAAATGTGCCCAATATCACGCTTGGCAGTATAGCGTTTTGAAGAAACCCGGGAATACTCCATCCGGCCGATCTCAGTATAAATTTCGCGCAGCTTATTTTTGTCCGTGGCGCGGAAATACTTTCCGCCGGTGGCTGCTGCAATCTTCTCCAGTGTTTCTTCGTCAACTTCCTCCATGTGCACTGATCCATCCGGGTTAAGCAGCATGGTCTCGCCGCCGGTGGCCTTTTTTACAACAATCGGCGCGCCCCCAGGCTGCCCCATACCAATCGTATAAATGCGTATATCCAAGGCTCTGGCGATCTCTGCTGCGGTCAAAGGATCCACACGTCCGGCATTGTTTCTGCCGTCGGTCAGCAGGATAATCACTTTGGAAACAGCTTCGGATTGTTTCAACCGGCTGGCACATGCCGCAATGGCCATGCCAATCGCTGTGCCGTCAGATGTCATACCGATCTGTAGGTGCTCAAGCAGTGTGAGCACAACTTGATAATCCAGGGTCAGGGGACAGACCGTAAACGCCTGAGCGGCAAATGCCACCAAACCGAGACGGTTATTGCTCTCCTTGGTCAAAAACCGGCGTAATTCCGCCTTGGCTGCCTGGAGACGGTTCATCGGTTCAAAATCCCGGGCCGACATACTGCCTGAGATATCCAGCGCCAACATGATATCCAAACCACTGGTCGTAATGCGCTGTACATTTTGTACCAATTGCGGACGCGCAGCAGCAAAGACAAGCATACCGACCACGATCAGACGCAGCGTCTCCCGCATCCCGCTTCCCGGTCGGCGCCCGCCGCGAAAAACATCTTTGACTGCCTGAGTCTCGGGATAAAGAATAGACGCCGGTTTGCCGATCCCGCGTTTTCGCAAAAAAACAACCAGTGGAATCAATGCCAACAGAATCAATGCCAACGGATAATAAAAACTCATGTACGCCCAACTTTTTGTCCGGATTCATCCGGTTCTTTGGTCAGCATAATAATTTCACGCGCCAAACCGTGTGCCTCAGCCACACGTTTATAATCAACCGCTTCTTGCGCAAATTTTACCAGATCGGATTCTTTGAGCAGCCGATTAATCAACTCCCGGCGTTTTGCCTCCACCCCGCGCGTGATGAGTTCATTGACAATTGCAGTACGCGGCATTTCCAATGCCGGAAAGTGAAAACGATTGGCAATGTAGTGACGAATAATTCTGGAGAGCTCAGTAAAGTATTGATCACTCCGCGTGGCCTCCGTTACAATTTTTGATTTTCCCAGTTTTTCCAACCCACGCATTGCCTCGATATGCGCCGGCAACCTGGGGACACTCTTCTTAGGCCTCCCGGCCTTTCCCCGGATGATCCAAACGACCAGCAGCAGACAAAACCCCGCCAGAACCAACAGCTCCCAAATCCGAGGAGCCTGGCGCGGGGCGCGGGGATCAATGAGGGACAAGCCCGCTTCCGGGTACATGCTGCGCATTTTGATCTGAATGGGAACAGAATAGGCGGTCGCGGTATCACCCTGCGGCCAGGTAATTTTAATCGGCAGGGAAGGGATAATGATATCTTCCAAAGAAAAAGCCGCCAGAGTGTATACTCCCTGAACCGCAAGATACCCCTCGTGACGTTTGCTCACGTCTTTTTCCTGATAATTCAGTACCTGGCAATCGGGCAGTACCACCCCTCTGCCCGGCAAATAAACCATACCGTTTTTAGCCCCGGCGGTAACCACAAACCGGAACAATTCGCCGGTTTTAACCAACCGGGTATTGACCGCAGCATCGACCCAAATATTTTCTGCAGCTCCGGCGCGGATGGTGAGACACACCGCCAGTGTTGCTGTAAAAAATATGGCTATGCTGAAAAATTTTTGTCGAAGCGCATCCACCTGCAACCGGGCGTTATGCATATGCCTGCGTTTCACTAGACCCCTGCCATTTTCTGTTTGCGGGCACGAAAAAATTTAATCAAAGGAAAAAGATAAGAACGATCTGTGAAAAGATCAATCGCATCAACCTGATGTTGGGCAAAATAATGCACTCTAGCCCGGGCCCGGGCGCGGGTGAAGCGTTCATATTCCTGGCGCGCATAAATATCCCTGGTATCCACCTCGGTTTCCTGTCCGGTTTCAGGATCGGTCAATGTGGTCCACCCCAGAGGCGGCAGCTCATACTCGCGTTTATCGTTTAGAATGATTGCCACACAATCATGTTTTTTCTGCGCAACCTTGAGTGAGGTCGTAAAATCCGGCGCATAAAAATCAGAAATCATAAAAACAATGCTCCGCCGCTTCAACCCCCTGGCCATAAACTCCAGGGCACAATTCAAATTGGTTTTTCTAGGCAGCGTTTTGTGGGAAAGCACTTCTGTGATGATACGCATGACATGCTTGCGTCCTTTGCGCGGCGGGACGAATTTTTCCCGCCGGTCTGAGAAAAGCAACAACCCGACCCGGTCATTATTTTTAATCGCAGAAAAAGCCAGTAAGGCGGAAATTTCGGCAGCCAGCTCAGCTTTACTCTGTGAGCCTGAGCCAAAGGCTGTGGATGCGGAAACATCAATCGCGAGCATAAGTGTCAATTCCCGTTCTTCACTGTAGCGCTTGACATGCAGTGTGCCGGTGCGGGCGGTCACATTCCAATCAATGGTGCGCACATCATCTCCGCGATGGTAATTGCGTACCTCATTGAACTCAACGCCCTTGCCCTTAAACACGCTGTGATAAGCGCCGGAAAAAATATGATTGACTGTGGCGCGCGTGGCAATCTCGATACGCCGAACGCGCTTGATCAACTCCTGGGGTGTAACACCGCCTTCGCTCATAAGAACAAACACCCGCTTGCCATGTTTAGGGAATCTCCACTTTTTCCAGGAGCCGGTTTACGATCTGCTCAGAGGTCACTTCTTCCGCCTCGGCCTCGTAGGTCAGGATCAGCCGGTGCTGCAACACATCGCGGGCAATCGCCTGAACATCCTCTGGGGCGACATAGCCGCGGTGACGCAAAAAAGCATGGGACCGCGCCGCCTGAGACATAAACAGCGACGCACGGGGCGAGGCACCATACTGGATGTGCGGTTTCAAGTCAGCCAAACCGAACTCTTCGGGACGACGCGTCGCCATCACCAACGAAACAATATACTGCTCAATTTTCTCATCCACATAGCATTCTTTGAGCAACTGCCGCGCTTTGATGATCTGTTCCGGTGTGGCCTGAGGTGTAACTTCGCGCACCTTGCCGCGGGAATGGCGGCGCACAATGGCGAGCTCGTCATCCATCTCCGGATAGTCCACAGTAATCTTGAGCATGAAGCGGTCAATCTGCGCCTCGGGCAGCGGATAGGTCCCTTCCTGCTCAATCGGATTTTGGGTTGCCAAAACCAAAAACGGTTCTTCCAACGGATAAGTGGTATCACCAATGGTCACCTGATGCTCCTGCATGGCCTCGAGCAGTGCGCTCTGTACTTTGGCCGGGGCGCGGTTAATTTCATCTGCTAAAATAAGATTGGCAAAAACCGGGCCTTGCTTTGGAATAAATTCCTGCTTTTTCTGATCATAGATCAGCGTACCGACAATATCAGCCGGCAACAAGTCCGGTGTAAACTGAATACGCTGAAAACTGGTGCGGATCGTGGCAGCCAGGGTTTTCACCGCCAGGGTCTTGGCCAGTCCGGGTACACCCTCAATCAGAATATGCCCGTCAGCCAGCAACCCGATGAGCATGCGCTCAATCATCACCGATTGGCCTACAATCACTTTGTCCATCTCTGCGCGAATATTATCCAAAAAGGCGCTCTCCTCTTTGATCCGCTCATTGATTTTTTGGATATTTTTATTCATTTCAGCAAACCTTTCTTGCAATCATTATAATGCGTCTGTAGCAGGGGCACGATGCATCGTGTCCCTGCTTTTAAAACCAAAGATGCTTTGCTTTAAACCATTCCTTATTGCCCGGTCTGGACCAGCTTTTCTTTGATGTTGTTTACCGCATCTCTGGCCTTCACATGGTCCGGCTGTAATTTAAGCAGCGATTCAAACGCATGCAGCGCCTTGCGCAACTCCTGGCGGGCGTAATGATTCAATCCCTGTTTATAAAGCCGGTCCACCTCTTCGGGAATTCGCTGTTTGGCAGCTGCCAACTTTCCCTTGGCGATTTTATTAGCCGGGTCCAAATCCAGCATCTTTTGATATGCATCCACTTCTGCGACAATATCACCTTTTTCGCTTGCCCGGGATGCCTGCGCAGACAAAGCCGCCATCTCTGTCTTGAGAGCCTTCTTGGCTTTTCCCAACAGCTCGGTTGCCTTCCGGTGTTGGGTGGTTAACTCCAGCACCAGCTGGAGCTGCTTAATCGCTTGTGTATAGTCTTTTATATTATAGGCTTTCTCGCCTTTGTTATAATACTTCCGGATTAACTGCTGCAAAGAAGCGTTTTTCTTTGCCGGTTTAACTGTTTTCATCTGTTCTTTTTCAAGTACTTGCGACCGGGCTTTTTGCTTGGCCTTGGCCAGTGCCTTTTGTGCCCGGGTAAAAGCAGGCAAAAGCTTCAATGCCGCTTTGTATTCAATAATGGCATCAATCGTCTGTCCGTATTTTTCATACTCCTGCCCGGCCTTGTAATGGTATTCCGCTTGCTCCCGGTTCTCTCCTTGCATGCGGCGATCTTTTGGTTCCGGTTTGTAGACATATTTGGGATACGGTGTGGGGGTTGGTTTGGGTGTTGCTTTTGCAATGGGTTTGACCCGCGGTTGGTTGAAATAGTATTCCACCGCCACACCGAACTCATTGCCAAAGTCACCACGATTCATGAATGTCAAATCAATCCCGAATTGGGCGAGATTGAATCCCAAACCCAGAACAATCCCCTCAACACTACTGGCTTGATCACCGGAAAGCGGAACTTTGAATCCGGTTCGTATATCAAGCCAGTCCCAAGCTCTGTACTCCGCGCCCATACCGAATTCTGCAATACTGCCAAACACCATCTCCAGCTCGGCATCAATAAGTAAGCGGCGCTGGATAGTCCAAAACGCACCGGCCATGCGCAGACTCGAAGGCAGGGTGTATCCATCAACCTTGGCTCCCAAATTTTTCAGCACAGCTGACAATGACCAGTCCGGTGCCGGATCAAAACTGCCGCCCAAATCAATGACCACACCGCTGTACTCAATCTCACCCAGCTTTTCGACAAATATTCCGGCATTGAGACCGGTACGCCATTTGGGTCCCAGGGACATACCATATCCGACATCAATCAGAACATCGGACGGCTTCAGGGTTTTCCCTGTTGGCTGACCGGAAGAATCCAGTTCCGTAAAATCCCCGTAGGAATAAAAATTAAACAAAGCACCCAGCGCACCCGGACCCAGCGGCATGATGCCGGAGAGCACATTGTGACTGATAACCCCGCCGGTACCGTCAAACTGAAACCCCAGGGCCGGCGTCTCGGCCAGGGCCAGTCCGGCCGGGTTGTAAAGCTGTCCAAACGAACCTGTTGCCACAGCCGTATAATTGTCTCCCATTCCGGTTGTCCGGCCGCCGACACCGTTTTGCAAAAACGCGGCAACATAATTGGCCTCCGCCATAATCCTGTTTGCTGCTCCCAGCAATACGCAGACTGCCAGCAGTCCTGCAAGATAGATGCTTGGCTTAAACTTATTTTTATTCCGCATGCGTTTTCTCCCCCGGTTAATTTTCATTCCAAAAAAGAGCACTTTACCACGGAGCACACTGAGCTCACGGAGAAAGCTCTAAAAACAAAATCATCTATAGGGTAAAAGCCTAAAGACAGAAACAACATTTTTTTCTTCAGGTTTTAATCTTACCCGATATGCCTTTTGGTTTTTTCCGTGTCCTCCGTGCTCTCTGTGGTGAGACGCTTTCAAGTTGTTAATTTTTTCTGTGTCTATCAGTGGCCCTATGTTTTTACCGGGCGATGATAAATTTTTCCATGGCTGTCTCTTTCTCGCCAATTGTGATCTGGTAAAAATAAACCCCCGGAGCAATCAATGAACAATCCCAGTTGATAGTGCCCTCGCCGGTCAATGTCGTGCTGCCGGTAATTTCCGCCACCCGCCGGAAGTGGGTATTGTAGACCCGGACAACGGGCTCACCCTCGGCATCGGTCATGCGATAAACAAAATTGACTTGTGTCGATGCAGGCAAAGGATACGCCTTGGTGCTGTCCGCCCCGGTAATATGATCCGGTGCCGGGGTCAGCGTACCTTCCGGCGTGGCGGTTGCGATCGGCGTTGGCGTTGCTACGGGTGTTGGTTCAATCCAGTGCTTGACATGCACCCAATCGTTGCCCGAACCATTGTCCTCCTCATGCCAGGTAACAAAGGGACCGCTTTCCGACACAGCGATATCTGCAAACATAGCATTTTTGCCCACATTAATATTCAGGCTGTCATCCAGAGATTCCCAATCAGAACCATTATAAAATTTCACATAGATATTCCCCATACTCGCCAACTCCTGTCCATAGGAGAGAAAGAGTGTGTCGGTCTCATCCACCACCAGTTTGGGGTATCTGACATTATTATTACTGGCCACCACTGATCCGTGCAGTACCCAGTCGCTTTCGTTCCAATATTTAACCAAAATCTTGGGTTGCAAAGAGTCCTCAACATACGCAACAAAAATCTGATTGTTACTATTCACTGCAACTGAGGGGGCGCCATCAGTGGTTGTCAAGGTTCCCACCCGGCCGCCCACTAAAATCCAGTCCACGCCACTATATTTACGCACATAGACATCCATATTTGCAGTGTCTTCCTGCCAGGCAATCACCGGTAAATTATCCTCTCCTACCGTAATGGAGGGCGCAAAAGCAGATGTAGTGGTCTGGACATTCAAATACCCATTGCTTGATTCGTCCATATTAATATGTGAAAGATCCGTGCCATTGAACCGCAGCGCATACACCCGCTGCAAGCCACCCTCGTCTTCCAACCAAGTCATTTGTCCCCAGGCCGGGATTTGGTGATTAAAGACGATTTTCGCGTTACCTGCGTTATTGTCATAGCTCCGGTTGCAAATCGTGTTCCCTTGCCAGTCAGCGCCATTCCACTTGGAAAGACGCACCTTGGTGGTTGCAGTACTGGTTTCGAACCAGCAAATATAGGGGACATCCGTGTGAGGATCAATTGCGAGATCCGGCGCATAAGCATCCTCATCATTCTGGAAATTCACATGTCCGGCCATATTCCACCAGTCAGCGCCATTCCAGCGTTTAACATAAATCAGTTGATTGCCGCCGGTGGTCTCCTGAAACGCCGCAAAAGTCCTGCCCGCAGCAACAATATCGCCTCTGGGAACCGCAATCGCGGGGTGATTCGCGTTTTCATTATTATCAATATTCAATTCAACTGCCAAACTTTCCCAGGACGCCGCCGCAACCAGGGGAAGAAGAAAAGCTACCGATAAGATAATGAAACCTGTTTTTATATCAAGCTTGCGCATAGGCTCCTCCTAAGACATACTGCGATTTCGCGTCATGATTCAAAGCACTCATTCTAAACGATTTTTCCGGGGATGGTAAGAAAAAACATGGAAAAAACAAGCGTGATTAAATTTTTAATTTGGGCGGGTTTGCGACCAGCGGAAGTCCCTTTACTTCATTATCTTTTCCGGTTGGGGGACCTGCGAATCTTCCCCATCACTATAATCAGTAGCATCAACTTGTTTATTGTGATAAAGTTCATACGCATATAAACATATCCGTATAGTCTTTTTTTATTCCCGCCAAGACGAAAGGAACGAAAATTATGCTGGCCCTGTATATTAATTTTGCCGCTATTGTGGTCATTATCCTGGCTTTTATTTTGTCCCTGAGATTGCGTAAGCAGGTTCTCGGTGGAACGGTTAAAACAACCTGGAATATTTTAACCGCGCTTATCGCTGCTTTTGTGATCGGTTATTTACTGACCCCCTTTTTCTCGGTTCTCAATGCCGGCAGTAAAGATCTTGTGGTAAGTCTGATCTTTTTCTTCGGGGCAATTTTCGTGATTATCGTCATCTACTTATTTCAGAAAATCATCAAGGATTTGGGTTTATCCTGAAATGACAGAAAAAAAATCCGACTTTGATTCGCGTATGCCGGTTACAAGAAACAGGCTAAGAGAAGTAATCTATGAAATCTTGGGGAATAATATCAATGAGGTTTATACCAAAGTCATTAACAAAGAATTAGACGCCGCCATTTCAAATAAAGCGGATTTAGTAAAAATGTGTAATAAAATCAAAAACCTCATCGCCTTATTTATTGACAAAAAAAAAGCGAAAACCATCGCCGCGAAATTAAACGACATTATACTCCCCTTGTAATTCCAAAAATAGACATGTTGAAGATAATCTAATATTCCGACTCCGGCATTGGCAAGCTTTCCTTCTTTTGTCATTAAAACATTTCACCACGGAGATCACGGAGCGCACGGAGAAAGATAAAAACTTGTGCAGGTTAAGACATAAAACAAATCCACCATGACTTTATTAGTTTTCTGTCATAACACAAAACGCTTTATGCCGTTTCTCAGCAAAGCACAATTGAAGTTAAGTAGTAGACCAACGTGAATGTTTGCTATTTTCATGTAGGTCAAAATCTGTGCTTCATGTAGGCGCGTAAGCGTATCTACACTTTTCAACTCAACAATAACTTGGTCCTGTACAAAAAGATCGATACGGTACCCACAATCCAACATGATTTTTTTATAGCGAACAGGTAATGAAACTTGTGTGCAAAAAGAAATATTGCGGTTTGCCAGTTCGTGAGCGAGGCATTGCTCATATGCTGATTCCAATAATCCCGGACCTAAACACTTGTGTACTTCAAAGGCAGCGTCAATAATTGGTTGCGTTAGTTCTTGATTGATCATATCCCCCTCCAAAAAATGGTTTATAAGATTAGACCCATTGGGAGACACATTCCATGCATCATTAATATAATAATAAAAAGTAGTAACTGCGGAGGTAAATAAGATCAAAGGCTGAAAAATGTAGATGCATAGGGCTATCTACCACGGAGCACACCCTGCTCTTTGATATTAAATCAGAGGAATCGCAGGACCGGCGGAGTGCACGGAGATAATCAAGATCAAAAGCTAAATAGGGTAAAAGCAAAAAATGAAGATACAAAATGGTACGCTACGGAGTTCATACCCAAACAACGGGTACAGGCGGAAACACAAATACAATCGTATATTCTATTTTTTATGCCTTTGATCCTAACCCTATTTTCGTTTTAATGCCTTTGCCCTTTCTTCTTTTTCTGCCTTTGCCCTATCCTGTCCTTGACTTTATCCTTTTCGCTTCATGCTTTTGCCTTTACCCTCTTTACATTTTGCCTTTCACCGTGCGCTCCGTGATCTCCGTGGTGAGCTGCTTTTATGCCTTTAATGCCTTTACGATCTTCGCCCTCAGCGTTTCCAGATCAAACGGCTTGCGCATACACACATCCGCCCCGGCAGCCAACGCCCTTTTCTCCAGCGCCCCATCCAGCATCGCAGAGAGCACAATAATTTTCGGTGGTGTGTTTTTGTGTAGGGAACGGTCGCGACCGTTCCCTACGATATATTCAATCAATTCAATCCCGGTCATGCCCGGCATGGCGTAATCCGTAATCACCAGATCCGCCTTCCAGCGGTCCAGCACCGCCAATGCTTCCCTCCCATTGCCGGCCGTCTTCACCGTGTAATCATTTTCCAAAGCCACGCAGAGAATATAGCGCAAACTTTTCTCGTCTTCGATAATAAGAATATTGGGCATAAAATTGAGTCTTTCCGTGTTATGTTGATAGTGGTTGCGTGACTACTATAGTTTTCTTTATTATAACCACTATAGTTTGTAGATCATAAGTATCATTTTGAGCATACTTTGTCCATGAAAAAAGATCAGATATCCATCAAGTTCGGTGAGAAAGTCCGCAAAGTACGGATCAAGAAAGGTCTGTCTCAAGAGAAATTGGCCGAGCTGGCTGATTTACATCGAAATTACATCGGTATGATAGAGCGTGCAGAGAGAAATGTTACATTGATGAATGCTGCGAAAATTGCGAAAGCACTAAAACTCCGGGTTCGCGATTTAATCGACAAGTGATTTCTACTTTATCCATGAAAAAAGCACCCATCCTCAAAAAATTTGGGGCAAAGCTACGCAAAGAACGCCTCAAACGCGGCTTGTCCCAGGAAAAACTCGCCGAACTGGCGGATGTTCACAGGACGTATGTTGGCATGCTCGAAAGAGCGGAGAAAAATATTACGTTGAAGAATATCGAAAAAATCGCCAAGGCGTTGAAGATGAGCCTATCGCAGTTGGTGAAGCTGTGAAGCAACATCATACCTATTTGGTATCCCCAAAAACCACCACTTCCGTTTAGCTCTTACTTTGCGTTACTTTCCCACTTTTTTTATTAATAAACTCACCTGAACTTGCTGTAGTTGATGTAATCTTTATAGATTGCTTCCATTCTGGCCATTTTTGTACGGTTGTACTATTCGCAGCAGCTACCTTCCAAAACGCTTTATAAGAAACATTTTCTTTTTTATCCATTTCTAAGCCCTCCCTTTATTTCAGCACCAATAGAAATTTCCTTTTCTAAATATGAAAAACCCAATAAAGGAAATCTAAAAATAGCGTCCCGCTCACACCAAGAAATTTTTCTATCAGTTTTTTTTCTTACAACACTAATTCCGTTACTCATCTGCAAAGAAAATAAATCAATAAAACGTCGCGGTCCAACTCCAATAAACGGTTGAAAGACTACCTTTGTTGCCTTTTGTTTATATTTAGTATCAAATGAGATAGCATCGCCATGCAACTCCAAAGCTTTACTTTTTGGATACGGCTCAATAAACACTACTCTTTTTATACCCGAAGCAACAATATGTTTTGCACAGTTATGACAAGGAAAGGTTGTTGAATATAGTGTACCACCACAGGAGCTAACTCCTATTCTAGCACATGCTAATAGTGCTTCCATCTCTGCATGCACTGCTCTTCCATACTCAGTTATATCAAATAATCCTGTCTTTTTCAATTTTAGTTTCGCTTCTTCTGTTTTTGGCATGTTTAATTCTGTAAGTATTTTGTCTGCTATTTTGTTTTGTTCTTCTTTATTAGAATCATATCCTAATTGATAATCTCTTTTGTCATTTTGATCATTTGCCCAATATAGTCCTCCGCCTTTTTTGGGCACATCATTACAGCCTGTAGATATTATTTCACCATTCCCAGAAGTAATTACCGCCCCCACTTGTCTTGAAAGATCACCCGACCTAAATGATGCCGAAAACGCAAGAAACATTGCAAACTCATCTTTCGTTGGAGTAAAATAGGGATATCCGAAAATTAGATCAAAAAATTTTTTAACATCTTCTTTCCAGTTTTTTTTATCGACATCAAAAAAAACATCTGATATATAAAAAGCATCACGAGTATGCTGTCCATAAGCATTCTTCTCTTCTTCATCTCTATTTATAAGTTTTCTTGCGTTTGCATTTGACATGTTTTTTTGGTGTACTAAATATTTTAGTCTTTCAGTTTGTGAACTCGAAAACCCCATAAGAAAAAAACCCTTACCATATACCGTCCTCAGCAATTGAATTTCCTCGGGATGCTTGAGTGATTTAAAAATATAGACTTGGTTTTGTTTTGGCTGTGGAACTTTCCTGATTTCTTGAATCTTAATTATCGAATATCTTGCAAGAATATCAGCTTGTTTTGTTTGTTGACGAATTTCATTACCAGCAGTCATGCTTGTATTAATCCGAGTATATTCTGACGATTTACTAATTTTAGGATTAAACTTCGGAATATTCTGAATAAGCTGGCTTAATTTAATTAAATGTGTTTTATATCCATATTTATTTAAGTAATCCTTGAGTAATGTACATATATAATCCAAGTCCACTCCTACAGGTGCAACTAAGCCAAGAAATATTTCTGAATTATATTTTGTCATATTTTAATCCTCTGCAAGTTATTTGCTATATTTTTAGACTCTGGCAAGCGTATTTTATTGCATTATTTATTTCCCTTTTTCAATTCTTCAACTTAATCTGTCTCCTGACTGGATAGAGTATACTCGGGGCTGGAGCCAGGTTAAAGCCCTCACCCATTCACCCACTGATATTTGTTGCTTGGCGCTGAAATCATTTTCCTACGCCAATATTTTTTGAATACTACATATTTCCTGTTCGGTAATATTCCAACGCTTGTTTCCAGGGCAACACATCGATGTCTCCCGCTTTCTTCCTGCGACTATCTGATAATGACGCAACGACCAGCCTGACTTTTGGAAATTGTTTCTTGAATTGACGGACTGCGGACTGTTGGATCTCACTTTTACCTGATTTTAATTCAATCGCCAAAATGGGTCCCCTGCCGGATGAGACCATGATATCAATTTCCTGATCACGATTACGCCAAAATGAAAACTGGTGCTCCAATCCTGCATAGTTCCGTATTTTTATCAATTCATTGATAAACCACGTTTCATAAATAAAACCAAGTTCTGTTGGTGTTATTGGATCAGAAAGGCGGTTTTGAATCGCCCGTACAACGCCTGTATCAAAGAAATAAAACTTGGGTCGTGCTTTTTTTCTTTCACTGTGATTCCAGGGCCATAGGTAGAATCCAATTAATGTATCCTCAAGAATTTGAAAATACTCTTTGACTGTGCTCATCGGTACGGAACACTCTCGGGATATATTTGCAAATTCTATCACCTGGCCATTGCTTTGTGCTGCAACTGAAAGAAACCGATTAAATGCTCCGGCATTTCGTGTGAGTGCTTCCGCCTGAATTTCTTCACGTATATAAGTCGTGATATAACTTTTTAAATGTTCTTTGACCAGCTTTGTTTTGTTTTCTATTAAGAATCCTGATATTTTGGGCAATGTGCCAAAAGCAAGTGCCTGCTTTATATTAAAATGGCTTTTCATTTCACTGCTGGATAGTGGATGTAATTTCATGTCCAGTGCTCGCCCACCCAGTAAATTGGCACCACCGCGTTTTAATTTACGCGCACTTGATCCGGAGAGGATAAAGCAGTGACCTAGGCTATCAATTGCTTTTTGGACATAATTTAATAGAACCGGCGCTTTCTGAATTTCATCAACAATGATTAATGAACCCTTTGGCAGAGCACTCAGTTCATTCCAGAAATCTTTTGGATTGGTTTTATACTGGAGTTCCAAGTCAGGATCAAGCAGATCAATATACGCATCTGCTTTCAACTTTTTCAATAAAGTTGTTTTGCCTGTCATGCGGGGCCCAAACAGAAATAAAGAAGTTTCTATTTGATCAAGCTTCAATTCCCGGGAAAATAGCATTTTCAACCTCTTTCACAAATAACATCAAGTTGTTATTTGTGAATCAAATATAACATATAGATGTTATTTGTGTAAACGGTTTTTTTAATTGGTGCCGAGTTCAAATGTTCAAATAACGTCACCCGGCCTTCTATTGTCTTCCCAGGACACCCTGCTAGTTTATTCTATCCCCATACCTTTGGGTTCGGGCACCTCGCCCGTGCCGCTATCATGCTCTGTTTGATAATTGAGAAATAGCTCTAGCCTATTACGAACCGGCTCCCGGGTCGTTTGGTACAGTGTCAGCAGATGCCTGTCATGATCCCACTTTCTCAAATCCAAAATCATATCTTCCACCTGTGAGGATGACACATGCTGCTTGATGTAATTGAGATTTTCAAAAGGTGCTGATTTATCCCCTTTTGAGTGGATTAATAAAATCGGTTTTTTAATCAGGGATAATTTGGCTTTAACTTTTTTCATGCCTAGTTTCATGCTGTGTATCTGCTTCATAAAATGCTTTCCTTCAAAGCCGATTCTGTCTGCGCCATCACGATTCTCAGGCACAACCGCTTCCAGCTCATCCACGAACCATGATATAACTCTGGTAAGATACGCCCGCCAATCATGCAGTAACCCGATTTCAAACAGATTATTTAGAAATACCGGCGCAGCGATACAAACCAGCGCTTTTATCTTGTCATTGTCTGCATACGCACTTGCCAGATCCAATGTCAATAACCCTCCCAAAGACAAACCAATAACTGTAATTTCTTCGTATTGCGTCAATAATGTGGTTAATTCATCCTCGCTTTTTTTAAACCACTGTGTGTAATAAGAATTTTTAAACCTGTCTTCTGTTCCTCCGTGACCAGCCAGCAAGGGTACAAAGACATCAAATTCTTTGGAAAAATAATCAGCATAGGCGCGAAAATCATTGGGGGATGATCCAAAACTATGTAAAAAAAGAATCGCTTTACCATGATTGTTCTTGATTGCAATTGGACTTACTTTGGGGGACAACCATTCCTGAACCGGGGTCCCTTCATACCGCTGCGGTTCTTTATATAAAAAAGTTGTTTCATTGATCAGATAATTAAGCCCCAGGATCATCATCAAAGCGATCGCGACGAAACTGATTTTTCGCAAAATCACCATTTGCTCTCCTTCCGAACTCTTTCTGTTCCAAAATCATTGGGCAAACATATCCTGACGACGGGCAAACACATAGGTTTGCCCGTACGATTGACAAATATATATATTTTCCCCTACCTGACAACTACCTTTAGAATTTCTCTCACCTCACCATCAATCATAATCTTAGCGATGTAGAGGCCCGGTGCGACATCGGCGCACTGCCAGATCACAACCTGCCCGTTCCCCGCCAAAAAATTTTCTTTCAAACTGGCAATCCGCTCTCCGGTGATGTTGTACAGATCAATCTGGATAGGTGCGGCTTTTTTGAGGTGCATCAGAAAGCGCACTTCATCTGTCGCCGGGTTGGGATAGGCCAGAGCATTTTTCCAGTTGAGATCCACATCCGCCAAAACATTTTCAATCATGGTGGGTGTCCGGGTCACTGTAATCGTGAAGGTTAGACTGATGGTCACCGTTGGGGTGATGGTTGATGTTGATGTCGCAGACGCAATGACGGTTTCAGTAGCACTCGGTGTTATGGTAGGCGTTGGTGTGATCGTAGAACTGGGTGTCATACTTGCAGTGATCGTGGATGTTGGTGTCCAGGTCAGGGTAGGTGTTGCTGTGGAAACATCTTCTGTTTCATCAGCACCAACATCCCAGCTGCCTGTGCGTGTCTGTCTATCCATATCATCACTAAAGGGCCAATTGGGATCACTACTGAGATCATCACCATTATCCTTAGCCAGTGTATCAAATGGATTCAAGTGAAAGTCTAAATTACCGGGATCATTTTCTTCTACAAAATAAGCTCTGCCGGTTAGAGGATTAAGCCCCGGCGCATCGCCGGCTATATCTGAAACATTGCTGGTAGAACTTGCATCAAAAGATCCTGAATACCCATCTGTACAAAGTTGCGTAATATTATTTTTCGCTATAACAATACCATTCATCTGTTCAACACCAACTTTACAGTCATAGATGGTGTTATTATAAATATAAACATTATAACCACTGTCATTGACAAGTATTCCGCCTCCTGATGTACTGTTGGTAACATTAAAAGCATATATAATATTATTCCAAATATAGCCATTGCCCGATATGTTGGCGTTAAATTCAATACCATAATAATCTCCCATTAAACCATTACCACTACCTTTGATAATACATTGGGTTGCTTTGAAATCACAGGCAACCACACTGGTATCAAAATATAGACCTACCCTGCCTGCTGCACCTGGATTATTCGAAAACAGTTGAAGACCTTCAACTTGAAAATATGCATCCCGCAAAGTAAGCGGTCTGCTACCGGTTACCTCAATGCGATAACCACTTGTTGTCCATTTTCCCTGATGACGCTGGCTAACACCGACTTCACTGGGTAGATAGGGTGTATAAATCTTAATCCGATGTGATGCATCTGAGGTCCAACTCATCCAGGTCGTCGGTGAGGTATCCACGGCATCGTTATAACAAGCAACATAGAAATTTTCATCATTGCTCACCAAATTACGGTTACCAACATCAAAATTCACCAACCCCGCATCAATGCCTGTATTCTCTGTGCCATTCCTTAATAAGGCAAGCGTGATATATGCGCGGAAAATCGACCAATCCTGCGTGGCACCGGCATCACCGGGTATCGCGCCTGCGGCATCCCGCACAGTATATTCTGTATCCGAAGTCCTGCCGTGAATAAACACAATTGCATCCGGCGTGGTATCGCCGGTGGTATCGTATTGGATGACATCTCCCACACCCACATTGTCCGGCACGGCCTGGTTAAAGGTTGCGGTACCCGAGCCAATCGATATGGTATTGCTGTCCGCTGTTCCGGTATCCAACGCGGTTGTATTGCCGGGACCGACGGAACGATAAATAGGTGCAGCGGACAGCAAGGCCGGATGGGCAAGTGCCAGCAAACAGAAAATTATTTTTAGCTTGAACATTCTCATGACAGATCCTTTCTCTTGCATTTGTAAATACGAAGGACATAGTTGACGAGAAAACGTCCACCGCTTCTTTGCCGAATTTTCTCATAGGTATATGCAATTGATTATGCCGTCTGAACAGTGAATATTTCAAGTGGAAAAAGCGGCAAGGCTATTCCCCGCCGAGGCACCCTATTCCATACTGTCCAAACAACGAAATCACAGGACCGCCAAAAAACACGGAAAATCCTTGGGAATATAGTCAAAGACATAAAAGCAAAGAATGCTACAAGCATAAAATGCGTCTCACCACAAAAACAGGCTTTGCGCCCCAAAAAGAGATGATGGTTATCTCTTTATCCCGCTCCGCAGAACACCCCGGGCTTGCCCGGGGATGAATGCGTCATAACGCTTCGCGGGATGTCGCCTGCCAAATTGGAGTACGACGCAAGGTCAAAAGGGGTGCCACGGGCTTGCCCGTGGGGCTCCATGTTGTCTGACTATTTTGCAGTGTACTTTAAAAAAGTCTTGACTAATTTTCAGTTTAATTTAAAATAGTCACATGAAACGGCGACTGGAAAAAGCCATCCTCAAAGATCTCAAATCAAAAATTGTCCTGCTCTCCGGACCGCGGCAGGTGGGCAAAACCACACTAAGCCGCCAGCTTGGTGTGAAATACGATTATCTCAATTTTGATGCCGCTCCGGACAGAAAAATCATTATGCATCAGGAGTGGGATCGTCACGCACCCATTATTATTCTGGATGAAATCCATAAAATGAAAAAATGGAAGTCATGGATCAAGGGCGTGTATGATACGGAAGGAATTCCTCCGGGACTGCTCTTGACCGGCTCTGCCCGAATGGATGTCTATCGAAAAGGCGGCGACTCTTTGGCGGGCAGACATTTTAACTACCGGCTGCTCCCTGTCTCCATAAAAGAGGCCGCTGTATTTATGCCTGCCGAGGAAGCGTTGGAACGCATTATGCAAGTCGGCGGATTTCCTGAGCCGTTTTTAAAAGGCGAGCGTACTTTTTATAAACGCTGGCGTAAGCAGCATCTGGATGTCATCTTGCGGGAAGATTTGATTGATCTGGAAAAAGTGAGAGACATCAAAAGCATTGAACTCATGGTGGATATGTTAAGGGAACGGGTCGGCGCGCCTGTCTCGTATTCATCATTGGCCACGAATCTTCAGGTATCCGTGAATACGGTCAAGCATTGGCTTCAAATATTAAAAAATCTTTATGTTATTTTTCCGGTTCGCCCCTATCACAAAAATATTGCCAGAAGTATTTTAAAAAATTCCAAATACTATTTTTATGATACGGGTGCCGTCATGGGGGGTGACGGGGCCAAACTGGAAAATGCCGTGGCCTGCTCCTTGCTGAGTGAGCTTTATTATCATGAAGAGACAACCGGCGAGCGGACATCGTTGTGCTATCTGCGTGACAAGGAAAAAAGGGAGGTTGATTTTCTCGTCACTGTAGAAAGAAAACCCCGGCAGATGATTGAAGTAAAGTGGGCTGATGACACTTTTTCAAAAAATCTGCTGCATTTTAAACGGAATTTTCATCAGATCGAATGTCTGCAGCTCGTTGGGAAAACAACCAGACGTAAAACAAGGACACATGATATTATTTTGCAACCAGCCGGCGAGTATCTAAAAAACATAACAATTAAATAACCTGAAACAGTGTTTGAACAGCCGGTTCCCTCGATCCCTCAATAAAATCCATCGCCTTTTTTCCACCCAAAAAAGCATACTTGAAGCAAAATCGCGGCAGGTCGCGGCTTGCTGGAAATCATTTCCCGTCTTCATTTTTTTGCGGTTGTCTTTTGGCGCCTATGCTACAGTAGCTGAAACTTTTCAGGAGAAGGGCTGTTTTATGTCTTTAATCAGTTTACGCAATGTCCGGATCGCTTTTGGCGGCCCGCTTATTTTGGAAGATCTTTCGCTGGATATTCACAAGGGTCAGCGTATCTGTATTTTAGGGCGCAATGGCACGGGTAAATCCACCTTGATGAAACTCCTGAGCAAACAGCTCTTGCCGGATTCCGGTGAGATCAACTATGCCGTGGGACTGCAACTGGCCTATCTTGCTCAGGATGTCCCGGAAAACATTATCGGAACTGCTTTTGAGGTGGTTGCAACCGGTGCCGGACCGACCGGTGAACTGCTGGCCGCATATCACCGGGAACTTGCCCATCCGACAAATGATGACTTGCTCCACAAACTACAGCATGACCTTACTGTCCGTGATGGCTGGAAAATCGAGACACTTATTAACCGGGTTCTCGACCAGGTTCAAATTGATCCGGGGGTTATTTTTTCCGGACTTTCCGGGGGGATGCGGCGGCGGGTTTTTCTTGCCCGGACATTGGTCACGGAGCCCGATGTTTTGCTGCTTGACGAACCCACCAACCATCTTGATCTGGAATCCATCACCTGGTTGGAAACTTTTCTCCTGTCCTCCAAACTGACGATTCTTTTTGTAACGCATGACCGCCGGTTGCTCCGGAAGTTGGCAACTCGAATTATTGAGATTGATCGGGCACGGGTTGTCGATTGGATCTGTGACTACCCCACCTTTCTTGAACGTAAGCAAGCGGTTTTAGACAATGAAGAAAAAGAGTGGACCCGGTTTGATAAAAAGCTGGCCCAGGAGGAAGTCTGGATTCGCCAGGGCATCAAAGCCCGGCGTACCCGCAATGAAGGCCGGGTCAGAGCACTTAAAAAAATGCGCGAGGAAAGACGCCAACGGCGCGACCGGATCGGCAAGGTCTCGATGAGTATTAGCGCTGCGGCCAGATCAGGCGATCAGGTCATGCAGGCCAAACGGGTTTCTTTTTCTTATGGCCAAACACCGCTGATCCGGGACTTTTCATTTACCCTGACACGCGGTGATCGTATCGGCATCATCGGTCCCAATGGCTGTGGAAAAACCACGCTTTTAACTTTACTATTAGGCAAATTAGCGCCGCAACAAGGTCACGTGAATCTGGGCTCCCAGGTACTGCCGATTTATTTTGACCAGCTTCGTCAGGGTATCCATCCGGATAAAACGGTCTGGGAAAATATTATACCCTCCGGCGGCGACCGGGTTACGATCAATGGTCACTCCCGCCATATTATTGGTTATCTCCAGGATTTTTTGTTTACCTCCGAACGTGCACGAACCCCGGTCAGGCAACTTTCCGGCGGTGAAAAATACCGGCTGCTGCTGGCCCGCTTATTTACCCAGCCGTCCAACCTGCTCATTTTTGATGAACCGACCAATGATCTGGATACCGAGACGTTGGAATTATTAGAAGATGTTCTTGCTGATTACAAAGGGACGCTGATTGTGGTAAGCCATGATCGTGATTTTTTAAACAATGTTGTGAGCGCAGCCTTGATCTTTGAAAGTGATTTTACCGTGAATGAATATATTGGCGGCTACGATGACTGGAAACAGCAGCTGGCTAAACGGACCGGCGCTGTCTTGCCGGAACCTGCGGTGCAACCACCCAAAACAGCTTCACCGGCTCCCGAAAAAGTGATTAAAAAATTATCGTACAAAGAAACCCAGGCGTTAAACGCACTCCCCGGGCTGATTGATGCTTTGGAAAAAGAGCAGGAAGCGCTGCATCAGCAATTAGCCGATTTTGAGAAGTGCAGGCAACCGGGATTTGTTGCGAATACCGAGTCTCGTCTCAAAACAATTGAAACCGAGCTTGACGAGGCCTACGTGCATTGGGAAGCGCTTGACAGCCGCACACATCCTTCCAAATAACGCGGGTTTAAATTGACCCGGATGCTTTCCCGCAAAAACCCGTGGTTCTTTTCATTTCACAATCGCTATCTTGAGTTTCTGGACTTCCCTGCCATCCATAAACACACGCGCCAAATACACGCCCGGTGCCGCGTCTGCACAGTCCCAGGTCAAGGTCCGGCCCCGGCCTGCCGGATAGTGTTCACGCAAGGATACCACCCGCTCACCAATTAAATTGTACACATGAATCTCCACTTGCGTCTCCTGGGATAAGTGGAAGAGAAACAAAACCTGCTCCTTGGCCGGACTGGGATAGGCCAGCACAGTCTTGCCGCCCAGATCTATGTTCAACAGTGGATTATCCGGCGTCATGGTTATGGTCGATGTTTGGGTCACCGTGGAAGTAGTCGTCACCGTGAAAGTGGTCGTCACCGAAGGGGTGCTTGTCACGACCGGCGTACTGGTATACGTGACGCTAATCGTAGGCGTGTGTGTCACTGTGGCTGAAGGTGTCAATGTCGGCGTCTGTGTCGGTGTTACGGTAAAACTCGGTGTCATGGTGGGTGTCTGCGTCTGCGTGGCTGTAAAGCTCGGTGTCACCGTGGAAGTGGGCGTGGGCGGCTCCACCAACACGTTGATTGCAAACTCCGAGCTGTTGTTATCTGGGTCTGTGGAAATAGCGGTAATCACTTCCCCGCCCACCAAGCCCGAGGGCGTGAAACTCCAGGTGCCACTGCTCGCTGTGGCTGAACCGACATAGGACAAAGCGCCGCCTTGTTCGCCTACTCCCCGGTCGGAAATAAAAACCTCAATCGTGTCCAGAGTCAAATCCGTACCCTGAATCAGCCCGGGATTGGCTGAGGTAATCACCGGCGGGACTTGGCCGTCATTGGCCGTGGGCATGACCATAATCACTTCCGCGCCCGGGCCCGTGGCGGTCAGGGTATTGCCGTAGATGGCATTGTTGGCTGCTGTGTCGGAAATAGCAATATAAGCGCCATAAATAAAATTACCTGCAATACCCGAACTGCCTGACGTGCCTATAAAATTTCCGTTTGCTCCGTCCTCCACTAAAATGTCAATACCGAAATTGTTAGCCGGGGTTCCGTCCGCGTACAAGTTCATCCACACTGCATTAATGGAATTGCCGAAAGAATCAGCGCCTTCGATGCTGATGCCCCTAGTAGTGCCACAAATGAGATTTCGCGACCGAGGCCATGAACTCCCGCCGATCCTGGCCTGTACACTTCCATTTGACAGCCTAATCCCGGAGGTGCTCACCATCGTCGTATCACCGGCGCTGTTCAGGCCGATAATATTGCTCTGTATCCTCAATTGGTAGGTGTAGATGGCGTAAATCGCCAAACCGTTTCCACTGATGACGCAGCCTTCACCGTCTGATCCGAAACGATAGCCAATCCCTGCATAGCTGACCGGAGTCCCGGCGCTTCCATATACACCGATGCCTCTGGAAAAACCCACACCGGTTGTATCATCCCAATCGGTGCCAATGCGGCACTTGATTACTCTCACCGAATAGCCATTAATTTCAATTCCCGCACCTCCCATGGTCGGGGAGGTGCGGATAAACGCGAGATTTTGGACCACCACCGTACCGCCGTTTATAATCAAGGCCGTAAAGCTGGCGCCGTTCGTGTCGATGACGACTTTATCAGTATCTGTCGACTCGCCTAAAAATAAATTACTCCCGGTCACGACCAAGCTGCTTGAAATGGTAATGGCAGTGTAAGTATTACCGAGGTTGAAAGTGATATTGTCCGATCCCGGCGCATCAGCATCCAGGATGGCCTGGCGCAAAGAACCCGCCCCGCTGTCATTGGTATTCGTCACCGTGTAATAGAGCGCCCAGCCGGATAATGCCGTTGTTCCTATCAAAAACATCACGCTAAGTCCTATTTGTAACATACGCTTCACCATGATTATTCCTTCCGGATTCCATTTTTCTTCAACCAACCGGCCTTGCCTTTTCCAAAAAAATGCCGACCGCACTTAATAATAAGTTATATCATCAATATAGACGGTTCCTTGTGTACGAACAATAACTTCAACATACATGATTTCGGAAAGCGTGAGGAACGCCGCAGAGGACAGCGGCCAGGAAATTAACGTCCATTGGTTTGGGGTTGTGGTGGTATACACGCCATCATCGGTAGACTGCACCATAGCAGAACCTTCATTGTTATCCCAAATAAGCAAATTCACCGTGTTACTCCCTGTGGTATCATAAATCCAGGCATAGACTTTGTCGGCATTGGATAAATCGATATTCCCGACTGATTGCGGATTGACCGCCACTGCCCCACCGGCAGCTCCCGGCGGATTTATCTCGAGTCCGCGGGTTCCGGTATGGACAAACGGTAACCCGACAAAAGCCGGAGCAGATGAGGGCATTCCATCCCAAAAATAATCTCCGGGGGTTCCGTTGCTTATTTCAAAATTTTGATAATCAAACGGGGTCGGGGTCGGGGTAAACGTGGGTGTGGTGGGAGGCGGCGTGCCCGGCACGGGTGTGCTGGTCGCTGCAGCTTCCGCTGTAGCCGTAGGGACCGGGTCTTCCGGTTCAGTCGGATTTTCCGGGCAGCTGCTCCCCATCAGAGCGATACTGAAAATTGACAGAAACAGAATAATTTTTTTATTCATGTCCGCCCTCCTGTATTATTTAACTGTGTATGAAGTTGGTATAGAAAGAATAAAGTAGGTGATTAGCAGCGTTAAATATATTCTGCTTTTGCTATTAAAACAAGCCTGAAAATTCGTCCCGATTCATTCCGGCCCTTTTCGATTACAAACTTATTTAATCAGCTCCATTTTATCACGTACTTTATTAATTGATTCCTGGGCTTTGGCATACTTGGGATCAATATCCAGCACCAATTCCCAAGCTTGCAGCGCTGTTTGATAATCACCTTTGGCATAGGCTTTCACACCTTTGCGGTAGATCTCGTTAATGATGCCCTTGTTCTCCCGCTTGGTGCGCTCCCAGGTCTCCATGGCTTCAGCATTGTTGGGATCAATGTTGACAATATCGCGCAACGCGGTCAAGGCACCCATGGTATCGCCTTTGGACTTAGCCATTTCCGCCTTCCGTTTGGCGGTCTTAATCTCCAGTGCCTGCTTCTTCTTGGACTGGTTTAACTTGTACTGGGCATCCCGGTGCTGCGGGTCAAACTCAAGGATCAAATCAAATTCCTTGATCGCCAGTGCATAATCCCCCCGGTTCAATGCCTGCGCCCCGATAAGGTAATGCTTCCGGATTGCGCCACGGATTGATTTTTGCTCTTTGGTTCTACGCTTGGAACGCGGACTGGAAATTTTATAGGAAGCTGCCGCACGCGGTTTGGTAATGGTCTTCTTCTCGTCAGCACTCGGTCGGCGAAGTTGCGATGCTTTGGCCCGAATTTTCATATCCTTAAGTGTTCCCGTATTCGAACTCATATCCAACGGCATGTGTGCCTGCGGTGCTTTACCGCTCGCGGATGTCGCGGAATAAGGTAAGGGCGCCAGATTTCGTTGCGCCCGGGACTGGACGCGCCGCAGACCTTCTTTGGCTTCCGGATATCCGGGAATTAAACGAATGGCATCTTTGTAGGCGGCTGCCGCTTCTAAGGGTTTGTTTTCCCGCTCATACCGTCGGCCGCGTTTGTAATGACCCTTGGTTTCCCGGACCAGCGCATCCAAAGAATATTCGCTGGCTTCCTGAGATTCATTTTTCCGGCGCTGATCCCGCTTGGCCCACGCAAGCGCACGCCGGGCTTTGCTCAACTCCGGATCACGTTCCAGCGCTTTTTCATAAGCATTGATCGCATCGGGATAGCTCTGATCCATATGAAATTTCTTGCCCTGCGAAAAATATTTTTTTGCCGCCTTACGGTCTTCCTCGGTTACCGCAAAGGTCTCCTCATTGCTCAAGGTTTCCCAGTCTTCCTCCTGGGCCGTGACCGTACTGTGTATAAAAAAAGTGCCTGAAAAGACAATTATCAGAAGACTACAAACCAACAAATATCGTTTTTTCATCGCGTACTCCGGATCGTGATCATGCTGTCCTTTGACAGGCTTTCTTACATGAACCGCATTTCAAAGTTTAACACCCCCATTGCAAGGCGTCAATGTTCTATTCATCCCGTCCGGGATGAAGCCTTGCGGAGAGATTACTTTCTGCTTTGGTCGCGCTCCTTTTTGCGATACAATACCGCTATGTTTCGAGCAACCAAAACTTTTTTCATTTCTACCGGTTTTTTACCTGTTCTGCTGCTGCTAAGCCATTGCGCTTCTGTCAGTCCCAAAATCGAATCGCAATTTTCTTTGCCGATCCGAATCAAAATTGTGCGCTCCCAGACTATCTCGGTCCCCTGCCGGCATGTAACCATGATTGCCGGCGGAGATGTCCTGCCCGGCTGTTTTCTTGATCCCTATCTCAAGAAATCGGGATATGCTTATCCCTATGAAAAAATTGCCCCTCTTTTTAAGGCTGCTCAAATTGGGCTGGTCAATCTGGAATGTCCTCTGTCTAACCGTGGAAAACGGTATACCCCAAAAAAATTCACCTTTCGCGCGAATCCACAAAATGCCCCGGCCTTGCGTGATGCGGGTATTAATGCCGTCTGCTTGGGAAACAATCATATTATGGATTATGGTGCAGAGGCGCTGGAAGATACGCTGGCTGCCTTGGATGCTGCCGGCGTCGCCTATGCCGGTGCAGGTAAAACTCTGGCTGACGCGCGCAGACCGGCCATACTTACCTTGGCCAATCAGGTTCGGGTCGCTATTTTATCCTATTCCCTGACCTATCCCGCTGACTTCTGGGCATCGACCTCCCGCCCGGGAACTGCTTTTGCCCGTCTTCCGCAGGTTGCGAAGGATGTCCGGCTGGCTGCACATGCGGCAGATTGGGTGGTGGTCTGTTTTCACTGGGGGGGTGAGCTAAAACATTTTCCAAAAAGTTATCAGAAACAATTTGGCAGAGCTGCGATTGATGCCGGTGCCCATGTGGTTGTCGGCTCGCATCCCCATGTCCTGCAAGGTGTGGAGTGGTATCAACAGGGCTTGATTCTTTATTCCCTCGGCAACCTGGCCTTTGGCGGCGGACGCAGTAAGCGCGCGGTGGAAAGTGCCTTGATTAAAGTGGAAATGGATTTAGACTGCGGACGCCTTGCGGCATGGGCAATGCCTTTAAATGTGAACAATACCGCCACCGCTTTTATCCCCACGCCGCTACCCGGTAAGCAAGGAACAAAAATTTTCAATGCATTGCAGGAATACTCGAAAAAATGGGGAACCCGCGTTGAAGTGGATGCTTCCGGTTGGGGTCAATTACTCCCGCCGTTGCCCGAACCCGGGCCTATTGAAAAAACAATCGAGTAATACCGTTCACAGCAGCATCAGGTGTTCTCGTCAATACTTTCAATATCACTCAACAACTTATTTAAATCTTCGTCACCACCCGGTATTGAGGGTTCCGGAGCTGTTCCCGCCGTCTCAGCGGCAGGCTCCGCCGCCGGCTGAGAATCAAATTCATCCAATTTCCCCATAAACGAGGTTAAATCATACGGTGACTCTTCCGAGACTTCCTCCGTCTCCGGGGCGTTTGTGCCGCCGGTTTCTTCCGAATCGGGCTTAACCTCATGCTGATGATTTACAAACATCGTTGCATCCGCAGGTTCTGCGGGTGTTTCTTCCGCCATAAGCCCTTCCGTCTTTTTAAAAGATACAATAATTTCGTTGCCCTGATCCGGCAACCCCCGGTGTTCAATACTGCCGTCATGTGCATCCAGTATCTTTTTTATTATTGAAAAACGCAAACCGGTTCCGGAAATATCCAAACCCGCTTCAGAATCGCTCCCGTGGAAAATCCCAAACACCTGCTCGCTTTGTGCGTCGCTCAAAGATGTGCCGCCGTCACGAATCTTGACCACCATATCGCTTAGAGTCTCCAGTGCGGTTATTTGAATCTCACCGCCAACCGCAGTAATCTTGATGGCATGTTGCACCAGATTGATGAATACCTGGCCCAGGCGATCGCTATCGATCATAACCTGAGGAAGCGGTGACTGAATTTCCTGAATAATTTTAATCTGTTTGGTGTCTGCCTGCGGCTGGCTATTAAGCACCACATCCTGGAGCATGGAAACCAGATCCGTCTTGGAGGGATATAGCTGAGTCACACCACTCTCCATATGTGAGATGTCCAGCAAATCCGTAATCTGTCTTTCCAAACGTGCGCTTTTATTAATGACCACACCCAAAAACTCCTGTTGGGCATCTGTAATTTTTCCATCTTCCGAAGACAAGATTGAGGAAATATAATTTTTAATCACAGTCAACGTGGCCTTGAAGTCCTCAGACATACTGATAATTGCGTCAATACGCAGTGCGCCATCTGCTCTAATTTTTTCCAATAAGCCGTCTATTTGTGATGTGTCCGAGCCTGCCGAAGACACCTCGGCTTCCCCGGCCTGTTCACCGGCTGCGCTCAATTCTTGGTTGTGCTGCTGGAGCGATTCGATCTGCTGGCTGTAATCCTGATTCACCACCATGGTCTGATCGTATTGCTGGCGTAGTTCGTCCAGTTCAGAGCGTGCCTGCATCAGGGCCTGATTGATACGCTCTATTTCGGCCGTATCAGCGGTGTCTGTTTCCGGGGTTGGCGCGTGTACCGGTTGACCGGTCAACCGTTCAATCAGGTCATTGATCTGATCCGTTAATTTTTCCCATTCACCTTTTCCCGGAGAATCCACCGGTGTAAGCTGGCTGCCGGGCTCAAGAATTTCCATAAGTTGACGATTAATTTTCTTCGCACCTGCTGCTGCTGTTCCGCTCACCAGGGACATGAAAAAAAGCCCCAGCAACGCGATTAAACCCAATCCACCCAAAACAACCGGATCGCGAAACATAGATTCATTGGCAAAATTCGGGCCTACCACCCGATCCAATCCCGGCACTTCTAATAAAGTAACCGCATACACCTTTGGAATCACTGTAGGCAGATATGTCATCAAATAGCGGTTCTTTTTCCAATCCGCCTTAAGATAACCGGCGCTTGGCTTGCGCATCATATTCTTCATCGCCTTGGGTTCTTGCTTGAGCAGCTCGCCCAGCGTCTGAGGAAATTCAGCTCTCGGCCCGGGCGTCAGACGGCGCCCGCCCTCAGTGGTAAGCAGTACCGTAAAACCGTTTTTACCAACCAACTTACGCAAAACATTCAAACCAAGTGAAATTTCTACTTGTAAAACGCCCAAATAAGCTCCGCTCCCGTTTAAACACGGCGTTGTAATCTGCAAAACAGAAAAGGTCTTGTCTTTTGAAAGAATGCGAATCGCGGTCACTCTTTGTTTGGAAGCTTCTTGATAGGCGGGTGTCGGCGCGATTGATGTCGGCGGTTTTTCTTTGCCGGTCCAGGCCAACACCTTTCCGTTTTGATCGGTAATCAACGAGGCGTGCCAGCTTTTCTGCTTCAGCGCGGTTTGCTTAAAAATCTGTTTTTTCCGGCTGCGATCTCCCGGTCGGGTGTGCGGTCTGCGAAAACCCCGTGTATCCGCGATTTTTTCCAGCCCGGTACGATGGCGGTTAACCATGACATTAAAGCGTTCCACAGTCTGACGGCCGCTTTGTATCACCAAAGTGCCTTTCTCTTCCTCAAAGCGCTGCAATTCCATATGATTAAGACGGTCTTGCAGCATTTGAACTGACTGGACCTTCATCTGATCCCAATAGTGAAACAAGACCACGGTGCCTGAAAGCGCAAGCATCAACACCAGGCTGGAACCAAACCACGCCCTAAATTTCATGTTGCACGCTCCCCGGGCAAACCGTTGCCGATTTGCCCTGCTTCGTTGTTTTTTTTGTCCCCGCCTTATGCGGTTTCGAACAGATCAAAAAAGCTGCGCGGATCATCCTGTACTGCGTCATCCTGTGAGTGGTGTCAGCGACATGACTTCCACCCAACAACGTCTATGCTTCTTCTTTAATCGCAATTCTCGCCACAGCACTGACGTAATCATTTTGAGACATTTTGATGACACGCACACCCTGGGCATTGCGCCCCACCATGTTAATATGCTTTAACGGGGTGCGAATCAATGTTCCGTTGGAGGCAATCATCATCAATTCATCCTGATCGGAAACCGACATGATGGTCACCACCTGTCCATTTCGTTCTGTGGTCTTGATGTTGATCATACCCTGCCCGCCGCGACTCTGCGCGCGATAAGCATTTTGTTTTGTTCTTTTTCCAAAACCCTTGGTGGTCACCGTCAACAAACTTTGTTTTTCTGTTACGATCTGCATTCCCACCAAAATGTCCTTGGGTTTAAGCGAGATGCCGCGGACACCTTTACCCGTTCGTCCGATTTCACGAATCTTCGAAACATTAAACCGGATGGCTTTACCCAGACGGGTTGCCAGCACCACATCATTTTCATCTGATGTTTCTAAAACCTGAATAAGATTATCGCCTTCCGTGAGGGTTAGTGCAATGATTCCGCCGGCGCGTGGATTGGCGTACGCCGTAAGCCGGGTTTTTTTAATCAAGCCTTTTTCCGTCGCCATAACCAAAAAGCGATCTTCGCTGAACTCTTTTACCGGGATCATGGCCTCCACGGATTCTCCCTGTTGAAGGCGGACCAAATTAATAATCGCTTTGCCCCGCGAAGCACGCGCTGCTTCGGGAATTTCATAAACCTTAAGCCAATAGACCCTGCCTTGGTTCGTGAAAAATAAAATGTAATGGTGTGTGGATGCCACAAAAAGGTGCTCCACAAAATCGCCGTCTTTAGAACCCATGCCCATGACACCGCGTCCACCCCGCCGTTGGGCGCGGTAGGTTGATACCGGCAGTCGTTTAATATAGCCCTTGTGGGATATGGTGATAACCATATCCTCTTCTTCAATCAGGTCCTCCACCGAGAAATCCTGGAGTGCGCCAATTATTTCTGTGCGCCGATCATCACCATATTTTTTCTTAATTTCTGCAAGCTCTTCTACGACAATCCCGAGAACCCTTTTAATACTGGCAAGAATCGAGCGCAACCGTTCGATGGTTTTGAGGAGCTCGAGATATTCATCCTCTATTTTTTTGCTTTCCAGACTGGTCAGCTGATGAAGCCGCATATCTAAAATCGCCTGTGCCTGAACATCCGACAATTTAAAATTATGAATCAACGCTTCTTTGGCAATCGGAACCGTCGCGGAAGCGCGGATAATTTTAATTACCTTATCCAAAAATTTAAGCGCAATTTTCAGACCTTCCAAAATATGAGCGCGGCGCTCTGCTTTATCAAGTTCAAACCGGGTACGCCGAAAAATAACTTCTTTGCGGTGCTCAATAAAATGCTCTAATATTTCTTTTAAATTTAAATGCTGCGGACGACGATTCACCAGCGCAACGGTATTGACGCCAAAACTTGTACGTAATGAAGTATATTTAAAAAGATTGTTCAATACGATCTGGGAATTATCATTTCGCCCGACTTCAATAACAATCCGAATGCCGTCGCGGTCAGACTCATCACGCAGATCTGTAATACCATCTATTTTCTTACTTCGCACCAGGTTAGCAATATTTTCAATTAACATGGATTTATTTACCTGGTAAGGCAGTTCGGTGACAATTAAACGCTCCTTGCCGTTTTTCAACTGTTCAACCTTGACCTTGGCTTGCATTTTGATTGATCCCCGGCCGGTTTTAAAAGCACTTATAATTCCGTCACGTCCCAGGATATAGGCACCGGTCGGAAAATCCGGACCAAAAATATGTTTTTTAACCAACTGCTCAATTTTTATTTCCGGATCTTCAATGACGGCAATAATCGCATCAATCACTTCTCTCAAATTGTGCGGCGGAATATTTGTGGCCATGCCAACAGCGATGCCGGTGGTGCCATTGACGAGCAATGCGGGGATTTTTACCGGCAGCAAACCGGGTTCGGTCAACGAGTCATCATAGTTGGGTACAAAAGGAACCGTATCTTTATCAATATCCGCCAACATTTCCCCGGCAATTGATGCCAAGCGGGCTTCCGTATACCGCATGGCAGCTGCCGGATCTCCATCAACCGATCCAAAATTACCCTGCCCATCCACCAGCATATAACGCATATTAAAATTCTGTGCCATGCGTACCAAAGATTCATAAATTGCAGAATCGCCATGCGGATGGTAATTACCCATCACTTCACCAACGATCTTGGCGGATTTACGATAGGGCTTGCTGTGATGCAGTCCCATGTCATACATCCCGTACAAAATACGGCGATGAACAGGTTTAAGCCCATCACGGACATCCGGGAGCGCACGACCGACAATAACGCTCATGGAATAATCGAGATAAGAATTTTTCATTTCTTCTTCGATCAATATTGGATACTGCTTTTGACCTTCGTTCTCCATAGAAAAAAACTCCTATTAAAACAAATTCATTTTTATTTAAATACGCATGGGCATCACAACACAAAGATAACCCGCATCACTTTTTTCCGGTTTAAATATTCCCGGATTTAAACTGGTGGAAAGCTCCATACAACATTTTCCATCATCCAAATTTTTTAAAACATCTAAAACATATTTTGCATTAAATGCAACCGAAAGATTTTCACCCTGATAATCAATATCCATTTCTTCCTGAGCTTCCCCCACCTCAGGTGTATTGGCGGTAATCAATAGTTTATTATTACTAATTGTATATTTAACCGAACTGGATTTATCAGATGCCATCAAGGATACACGCCTGGTTGCTGCAAGCAATTCAGCTGTTTGACTTATAATATTTTTATCGGACTCTTTTGGAATAACTTGATTGTAATTTGGAAATTGTCCATCAATTAAACGCGACATCAAAACAACTTCTTTATCAGAAAAAATAATTTGATTATCATTTAATTGAATATTAATTTCACCTTCATCATCCATAATTTTACTTAATTCCTGCAGTGCTTTGGCTGGAACAATATAATTAAATTTTTGTGTCGGTGGTTTTTCCAGTTTTTCTTCTATAATGGCAAGACGGTGGCCGTCTGTGGATACCATGAGCATTTTATCCTTATCCACCATAAATAAAACACCATTTAAAACATAACGGGTTTCATCTGTGGAAACTGAAAAAATGGTTTTTCTTATTTTGGCATGTAACTCTTTTTTTGAAAGATTAAATCCTTTTTCAGTTTTAACTTTTGGCAATACAGGGTAATCATCTTTGGGCAGACCATTTAATTTAAAAAGTGATTTATCACATGAAAGAGTTATCATGGAATTATCACTGACTGACAAAGTCACATCACTATCAGGTAATTCTCTTACAATTTCCGATAACCGTTTGGCAGGTATGGTAATACTTCCGGGTGATGTTATTTGAGCACTTATTTGACATTTAATGGAAACTTCAAGGTCTGTTGTTGTAAGTAGTAGTGTGTTTTCATCTGCTTCAAAAAGAATATTGGAAAGGATGGGTAGGGTGTTCCGACTTGAAACGGCGTTGAGGACGGTTTGAACACCGTGAGAAAGATCTGTGCGTTTACATATGAATTTCATACTATAACCTCCTATTAGATAAGTAAGTAGTACTAGTAATAGAGCCTGTTAATTTGTTAGTAACTCTAAAAAGCATTATGAAAAAAACATAAAGCTTAAGAAAAAAATGTTTAAAAAAAAAAATAACCCAGGTAGAAATCAACACTATTAACAAAAAACACATAAAAAGAAAATAATTAACAAATAAAAAAAATTATTAACATAAATATCCAAGTATTCAACAAAAAATTATAAAATTATTAACTGCTATTGTCTTTTAATTGTGTCATTAACCGGTTAACTAAATTGCGAAGTTTCTCATCACTGACAAGTTTATCCTTAATTTTATCAAAACCATAAATAACAGTGGTATGGTCTTTGCCACCGAAAAAGCGGCCTATTTCAGGTAAAGAAAAATCAGTCATTTCTCTGGCAAGATACATCGCAATCTGTCGTGGATAAACAATGGTTGCGGTCCTTTTTTTAGCTTTAAGATCGGAAACTTTTAAATTAAATTCCTTGGCAACGTTTTCGGTAATGCGTTCAATTGTTATTGGACGATAATCATCTGAAAAAAGATCGCGTAAAACCTCTTTGGTTAAATCAAGGGAGATGTCACTTTTGGTTAAAGAAGAATAAGCCATAACCCGAATGAGCGATCCTTCTAATTCCCGGATATTGGATTTAACCTGATTGGCAATATACGCCAACACATCGTTGGGAATAAATACTTTTTCAGATGCAGCTTTTTTGCTTAAAATAGCGACCCGGGTTTCAAAATCGGGTAATTGGATATCGGAAACCAACCCCCACTCAAAACGTGAACGGAGCCTTTCTTCCAGTTTTATTTCCTTGGGATGAGAATCAGAGGTGGCGACAATCTGTTTATGAACATTATAAAGATCATTAAACGTATGAAAAAATTCTTCCTGCGTACTTTCTTTGCCAACCAAAAATTGAATATCATCAATCAACAAAACATCCACCGTTCTGAATTTGTCACGAAAATCCCGCATTTTTCCGGATCCGATTGAAGAAATCATTTCATTCATAAAGGTTTCAGAAGAAACATAGAGGACGCGTTTTTCGGAATTGGACTGTTTTATATAATTGCCAATAGCCTGCAGGAGGTGGGTTTTTCCCAGACCCACGCCGCCATAAATAAAAAGAGGATTATAAGATTTTGCGGGAGATTCGGCAACGGCCATGGAAGCGGCCTGGGCAAAACGGTTGCTGTTTCCAACAACAAAACTGTCAAAGGTATATTTTGTATTAAGCGGTGTACCCAAATTTGCAATATTTTGTGTTTCATGAGCATGGAAATAAGCAGAAGGATTCATTTGCGAGGAAGTTGCCTCGGAAGAGATGGCAGTGGATTGTTGTTGCGCTTGTAATTCAGTAGAAATATTGAATAAGACAGAAACATCCTGTTGCGCTATCTTGGAAGTAATTTCTTTGAGTAATGAAAGATAATGTTCATTGAGCCAATCACAAAAAAAACGGGAAGGAACTTCAATCACGAGTTTGTTTTCAGAAAAAAGAATGGCTCGTGTTGGTGTGAACCATGTTTCAAAACTTTGTTTATTTAAATTATTTTCAAGCTCGGATAAAACGCTTGACCACAATTCATCTGCCGAAAATGACATACAAAACCTCATGAAAAAATAAAAAATTTAATATGTGAAAGAAGATAGCATAAATACGAGATTATGGGAATACAAAAAAAAGTATTCCACAAAATTATTAACAATTGTGGAAAACCGCAAAAACAATTAAAAACTAAAGGTAAAAATGAATAACAAGAGGTAAGACTGGAGATATATGCTTGAAAAATCAATAAAAAAACGGAAAATAGTTTTTAGACTGTGGAAAAAAAAAATTGCGGTATATATTAATAATGTAGCCCCATTAAACTTGACAATAAAATAATGATTCAGTAATATGCCACATTGTAGAATTGTCTCAATAAAAGAAAGGAAATCATAATGTCGAAAAGAACGTTTCAGCCGAACAATGATAAAAAGAAAAAGGATTCCGGGTTCCGGGGAAGAATGAAGACCAAACCCGGCCAAAAGACGATCAACGCAAGAAGAAAAAAGGGAAGAAAGCGAGTGAGTGCATAAGGTGAATGCCTAAAGAAGCTTCTTTTTCAAAAGTCGAACGTATAACAACCAAGAAAGAATATCAGGCTGTTTTTGAGAAGGGACGAAGAATTAACGGACCCTTTATGAAAATCCTTTGTTCTTCGGGAGAAAAAGATAGAAAAATAGGCATTATTATCAGCCGGCGCATTAAGGGTTCGGTAAAGAGAGCTCGCTACAAACGGCTTTTACGCGAGGCCTATCGCAGAAATAAAAATATGATTCCATTTGATATGAAAATTGTTGTCGTGGTTTTTAAAGATATCCGGGATGATAATTATGCGTGTGTGACGCAAGCGTTGTTGGCGATGATTAAAAGAGCAGGCGTAGAATGAAAAAAATAGTCATAGGTCTGCTGGGAATTTATAAAAAATATTTTTCACCGATTTTACCACTCGGCTGTCGCTTCACACCAACGTGTTCAGAATATATGATGATCGCGGTAGAAAAATACGGTGTCATTAAGGGCATGACGCTTGGAACTAAAAGACTATTAAGATGCAATCCGTTTTTTAAGGGCGGCTATGATCCGGTTCCTTAAAGAACAGGATTACCATTGGAGATAATTATGGACAGAAAATTTGTTATATTTATTGTGATTTCGATTGGAATAATTGCGTTTTCTAACTATTTTATGATGAAAAATACTAAAAACCGTATAAAAAGCGCACAAATTGAATCAACCAAAGTGGTTAAAACGCCACAGGAAACGCGAAGAGATATTGTTGAAATCGCGCCTAAAGTAGAAAAAAGAGAAGAAAAAAGTATAGAAATACTTAAAAAAGAGGAATTAAACACAAAATATGTTCAAATAAGCGCTGTTTCAATGGGTGGTAGAATTTCTAACATTAGAATTGAGCGTCAAAAAAATAAAAAAGAGGTATCGGAACTAATTACCCAGCTTGACGAGCGCAATCATTTTGCAATGCGTGCAAAAGTAAATGGTACAGACCTGGAATTAGATCAAAAGAGTTGGGATATTAGGAAATCGGGGAGTACTCTGATTTTTTCCATTCAGCCGGCAGAGGGACTGCTTATGGAAAAGCGGCTGCAATGGGATGGTGATGCCTATACCGGCACAATGATTTTTTCTATTCAAAACAATACCGGCTATATGATTGATGTTGAGGAGATTGCTCTATTGTGGGGACCTGGCAAGACAATTGGCAAGGGACGCTATAACATACGGCAAGCAGTTGCGTTTAACGATGGCAAGATAACACGCATTAAACCTAAGAAAAAAGCGGAAGTTATTCCGGTTGAACTGAAAAATGGATGGATCGGCATGAGCGACCAATATTTTTGTGCGCTCTTTTATGGTGATCCAGGTACATTTAAAAACGCAGTGGTTAATCGCCGGGAGGATCAGTCGATTATCATGAGCGTTTTTTTACCAGAGAAAAAAATAGCACCGCAGGCAAAGACGGAGTATGTCGTCAAAGTCTATTTTGGGCCGCAAAACTATCAAGACATGAAAGCCGTGGGTTACCAAATTAATAAGATTGTCAATTTTGGTATGTTTACTTTTTTGAGTGTACCGATGTATTATCTGCTGAAATTTTTCTTCAAACTAACCAGTAATTACGGGTTGGCAATTATTCTATTAACCCTGCTTATCCGTATTATTCTGTGGTGGCCTACTCAGAAAAGCTATACCTCCATGAAAAAAATGCAGACATCAATGAATTCAATGCAACCTCGCGTAAAGACCTTAAAGGAAATTTATCGCGATAATCCTTCAAAGCTGAACGAAGAAACAATGAAACTGTATAAGGAGTACAAAATTAATCCAATGGGCGGATGTCTGCCAATGCTGCTGCAGATGCCGGTCTTTTTTGCATTGTTTGCTACATTGTCATCTGCCGTGGAATTGAAAGGTGCTGAATTTTTCTGGGTATGGACCGATCTTTCGGCAAAGGATCCGGTTTATATTCTTCCAATTCTGATGGGTCTTTCAATGTTTATACAGCAAAAAATATCAACACCGCCGGCGGCAACGCCTGAATCCGCCGCGCAACAAAAAATGATGCTTTATATGATGCCGGCCATGCTGACATTTTTCTCATTTATTTGGCCGTCCGGATTGCTGTTGTACTGGGTTATTTCAAATATCCTGTCAATTGGGCAGCAAGCATTTATTAATCGCAAGACGTAAAATTTATTTGAGCTTATCAGGACAAAAATACCACAGGCTGCGACGTGTCCCGGTGATATATTATTCATCAGGTTGGGGCAGCCTGCCCGGAGTACTGCGTCCGGCGGACCGTGTCCAGCGGACTTGCCCAGCTTGCCCTGCGTATGCGGGGGCGAATGCCGGGTGCCGGGAGCTATATGCCGGGTAAGTCCGTGAATTTTTATTGATCGTGATTGCCATAAGCTGCTAGGATTGTTAATGACGCGATAACATGGCTTATGGATTTTTATTGGGGAGGTATTCTATTATGGCGGAAAGTATTCAGGAAGCAAAAACAGTTGATGCTGCTATTGAGGCGGCAATTAAGGAGTTGGGTTGCTCGAAAGAGAGTGCACAGATCGAAATTATCCAGGAACCGACAAAAGGGATTTTTGGATTGGCTAAAATGGCGAAGGTGCGTGTTATTTATAATGATACCACTGAAAAAAGAGACAGCGACTTTCCTGAGGTAGACCAGGAAACATTGCGCGAGGCTACCTCTCAGAGCCAGGATATTTTAAAAAAGGTCCTAACCCTCATGGGAATTTCGAATGCAAAAATAAAGGCCAGTGAAGTTGAAAATTCAGTCTATTTAGACATCCATTGTGACGCTGAGGGCCTGCTCATCGGCCGGCATGGCCAAACACTCTCTTCTTTGCAATATTTGATCAATCGCATGGTACACAATCACGCGACCCATCGAGCCCGCGTGGTTGTTGATGTTGGTGGGTACAGAATTCGGCATAAAGTAATTCTTGAGAAGATGGCAAAGCGAATTGGCCAGAAGGTTGCCGAGACAAAAGAGGAAGAGGAACTTCAGGCGATGAGTCCCTATGACCGGCGCATTATCCATCTCTACATGAAAGAAAATCCAGAGGTAGTTACATACAGTACAGGTGAGGGTAATTATCGGCGCGTGGTGATTGCCCCAAGGAAAAATGAAGCAGCGAGTGAATAGCAAGTCACATAAAGAGAAAAATAATGGTTGATGGGCAGGACACAATTGCAGCGATTAGCTCTCCGCCCGGGAGAGGTGGGATCGGAATTATACGGATATCAGGTCCGGACGCCCTTACCATTGCAAGCCGGATCGTTTTTTCAAAAAAAGATATTCTTCAGATGGCATCCAGTCATACGCGAAGGTTTTTTCATGCAGTTCTCAAAAATTTAAATAAAGAAAAAATTGATGAAGTTTTAGTTGCATATCTACCGAAAAGCAAGTCTTATACTGGCGAATGTACCGTTGAATTGAATTGCCATGGTGGTAAGGCGATTATGGCATATGCGCTTGAAACAGTTATTCAGGCAGGTGCCAGAATGGCGGAGCCAGGCGAATTTACCAGAAGGGCCATGGAAAGCGGGCGCATAAACCTTATACAGGCAGAAGCGGTTAATGAAATTATCCATGCCAGGACCAAGAAGGCGGTCCATGCGTCCTGGCAGCAAATGGATGGCGCTTTGACAGATAAATGCAATGATTTGAAGTTAAAAATTACAGGTATTATATCGGAAATGCAGGCTGTAATTGATTTTGAGGTTGATTCAAAAGGGAAAGATTGGGAAAATAGAATCACACAGGTCATTAATATTATTATGGAAATGCTTAGCAGTGCGGAAAAAGGACGCTATCTTACACATGGTTGCTGGGTGGTATTGACCGGACCGCCAAATGCCGGTAAGTCAAGTTTATTTAACAGCATACTTAATATTGAAAGGGCCTTGGTTACTAATATTCCCGGAACAACGCGGGATCATATTTCAGAAGTAATAGAGATTGAAGGTATTGAGGTCCGCCTGTCGGATACTGCAGGAATACGCGATGTAGAGGATGTAATTGAGAAAATAGCGGTAGAAAGGAGCAAAACGCAGCTTAAGGCAGCGGATATTGTTGTCTATGTCCTTGACCAGAACACGATATTGGATAGTGTACAGGAGGAGATGGCGTCACAGATACTCAATACCGGCGGCTTTGTACTGCTCAATAAGTGTGACTTAGAGCGACACCCAACAGTGGATGGATTCTACCTACAGAACAAGGGAAAAAATGTCATCCCAGTATCCATGATTTCAAAGCAGGGTCTTGATGAGTTTCTTAACAGAATGGCAGAAGTTATTAATGATAAGGCATTTGGTCAGGGAAACCCTATCATTACCAGCTTGAGACAATCAAAATTGCTTAAGTCTGCCGGTATTAGCCTAGAACATGCGAGATTAAGTATTTTGAAGGATAAAGCATATGATATTTCTATGTTTGAAATACACAGCGCACTAAAAAGCCTGGCTGAAATTATTGGTGAAGTGTCAGATGAGGATATTTTAAATAGTATATTTTCGAAATTCTGTATTGGGAAGTAGCAGATGAAGGGAAGGTATGTTTCACGTGCAACATTTCCCTCAAGGATAATAAAATGAGAATTGAAAAATTGTTTTTAGAGAGCCTCAATAGTCTTGGAATTGAATTATCAAAGGACAAAGTAAAAAAATTCAATATCTATTACAACCAAATAATATTTTGGAATGAAAAAATAAATATTACTGCACTGAAGGACAAAGAAGACATCTATATTAAGCACTTTGTTGACTCCCTAAGTATTGTAAAGGCGATAAATTTTTCAAAGCAGAGTGTTGTAGACATTGGGACGGGTGCTGGATTGCCAGGACTACCACTTAGAATAGTATATCCTGAGTTAAGCGTTACATTCATTGATTCGTCAAAAAAAAAAATAATGGTATTGAACAGTATTCTGGAGGAGTTAGATATTAAGGATTGCTGCTTGATTGATAATAATGTTGAGAATGTGGGGAGAGACCCAAAGCATAGAGAAAGGTATGATATTGTCCTTTCAAGAGCTTTGGGAGAGTTCAATTTAGTCTCGGAGCTGGGAATTCCGCTTTTAAAGACATCAGGTATGCTGGTTCAGTATAAGGGACCAAATGTGGATAAAGAAGTGGAAAACTCTTTAAAAGCACTACATGTTTTAAGCTCAAAAATCAAGAATAGCATTGAGTTTAAACTGCCTTTCTCGAATATAAAGCGAGCAATTGTGGTTGTGGAAAAAACACAACAAACCGAGGATAAATATCCCAGAAAAGTTGGGATTCCTAAAAAAAAGCCACTACAGGGCTAATTATTGTTTGTGTTGCACGTGAAACACCGGGGATGTATATGAACATAACTCATTTAATTACAAACAATTTTAGAAACATAGAGAATGGATCAGTGTCATTTTCTGATGGTATCAATGTGCTGTATGGGAGCAATGCCCAGGGAAAAACCAATATTATCGAGGCAATCTATCTTGTGGGTACCACAAAATCCTTTAGAAAAGCAGAGGATGAACAGTTTATCCGGTTTTCTGAGGATGTGTCTAAAATAGAAGCGCGGATAAGTAAGCAGGGGATTGAAAAAGATGTAAAATATCTATTTGACAGGACTAAAAGTAAAAAACTTTTTGTAAATGATAAGCAAGTTTACAAGCATGCGGACTATCTTGGCAGCTTGAATGTTACGCTATTCTGTCCTGAAGATTTGATGCTGCTAAAAGGTGATGCTTCCTACCGAAGGCGCTTTATGGATATCCTATTTTGCCAGATCGATAAGTCATATTTGTTTGATTTAATGAATTATCAAAAAATTTTGAAGCACAGAAATAATGCGCTAAAGGAAATTCGTGACAATCAAGCCAATCCATCAATAAAAGAGCCATGGGATATACAAATTGCACAGTATGCAACCAAAATATCGCAAAAAAGAAGTAAAAACATATGTGAAATTAACAAAATAGCAGAGAAAAAGCACTTTTTTCTCAATAAAAGTGAACAATTAAAGGTTTCATACAGTGATTCAATATGTGGTAGTCATGAGATAAGCCCTGCGGATTACGAAAAAGCCTTTGTAGATAAGCAAAAGAGAGTACATCACGAAGAGCTACGGAAAGGGTGGACAATGATCGGGCCACATCGCGATGACCTGGAAATAAGTATTAACGGCATAAATACAAGGATTTTTGGGTCACAGGGGCAGAAAAGGTCGGTTGCGATCAGTATCCGCATGGCAGAAGTAGATTTTATTTATCAAGTCGCCGAGGAGTATCCGGTGCTGCTTTTGGATGACATTTTCTCGGAACTGGACGACTATCGAAAAAAAAAATTGATGGACATACTGGATAAAAGGATGCAAATATTTATCACAGGTACAGAGAAAACACAATTCCTTCCGCTGGAAAGCAGGGCTCGGAGTTTTAATATTTTGAATGGAAAGGCAGTAAACGAGGGACATGCATCATAATAAGAAAAGACCCAAAGTTAAGCCGAAAAAAATAGACGGCCTGGTAGGCGACTTGCTTGCCAAATGGGAGAATCAGTCAAAGAAGCAGGAAATTATTATGGGCGCAATTTGGAAAAAAATTGTTGGGGACAGGATTGCGAAAAACACCCGGGTTGACCAAATTCGTGGAAAAAGACTCATTGTTTTAACAAAAAGCGCCGCATGGATGAATGAGTTGACTTTTCTAAAGGAAAAGATTAAAATTGAAGCCAAAAATATATTTTCTACATATAATATAGAAGTAGAGGATATTATTTTCAAAATTGGGCAATAATCAGTATATTTAGGAAGCGGTTGATTCCATGTTCCTACATTTGGGCAATGATGTAACACTCTCCTATGGGGAACTGATGGGGATTATCGCGATTTCTAAAATAGAAAAAGGATCTTTGTTGGATGGGTTGCTGGAACGACTGATTAAAACCGAGAAGCCGTATTATATCGGTCAGGGTCCTTTTCGTTCATTTGTCATCGCCGTCGATAATAGAATTTATTGTTCGCCAATTGATGCCAAAACACTATCTAACCGCTTACAGTCCCAGGACAAGAATTTTTTTAATTTGACGGAGGCAAGAAATGGCAAAAAAGGCCGTAAAGTCTACAGAAAAAGTAAAAAAAGCTGCCAAACCAACAAAGCTGTCTAAAGTTGCATCATCAACCAAGGCTTCAAAAGCATTGGTTGATGATCAGGCTGTGCAGATAAAATCTCTGGCAGATGAGAAAATCACGAAAGAAGATCATGCATTGGCTTCAGAGATGGCGGATCAGCTGCTTAAACAAGCCAAGGATGATAAGCCGGTTATCCCGGATGATGGCGCGGGTACTTATGGGGCGGATAAAATAACCGTTTTAGAAGGGTTGGAAGCTGTACGGAAGCGGCCTGCCATGTACATTGGGAATACAGCAGCAGAAGGATTGCACCACTGTGTCTATGAGGTGGTTGACAATTCAATTGACGAAGCGCTGGCAGGTTATTGCACGGAAATCAACGTAATAATTCATGCGGATAATTCAATTACCATTACAGACAATGGCCGCGGGATTCCGGTGGAATTACACAAGCAACAAAAAAAATCTGCGCTGGAAGTGGTTATGACCACCCTACACGCAGGTGGGAAGTTCGATCACAACGCCTATAAAGTGTCCGGAGGTCTTCATGGTGTGGGTGTGTCATGCGTGAATGCCCTTTCGGAATGGCTTGAGGTCGAAGTGCGGAGGGGCGGCAAGGTTTTTACGCAAGCCTATAAACGCGGTGTCCCGAGCACCAAGGTACTCAGCAAGGGAGATACCAAAAAGACCGGGACCAAGACGATTTATAAAGCGGATTCGAAAATTTTTACTGTATTGGAATACTCCTTTGATACCCTGGCGCATCGGTTGCGCGAACTGGCTTTTCTCAACAAAGGGATTAAGATTCGTTTAAGTGATGAACGCGGGGATGAAGAAAAATCCGTAAACTTCCATTATGAGGGAGGGATTGTGGCGTTTGTGAAGTACCTCAATGCCGACCGCAATCTTATCCATCATTTTCCGATTTATTTTCAGAAAGAAAAAGAGGGTTTTGCAGTAGAGATTGCAATGCAGTATCACGATGGCTACAATGAAAATATTATTACGTTTGCAAATAATATTAGCACGGTGGAAGGCGGCATGCATCTCGTAGGTTATAAATCCGCATTAACCCGTTGTGCCAATAGTTACGCCAAGTCCCGTAATTTAATCAAGCACGAGAAGGTTTCAATCCAGGGGGAGGATATTCGCGAAGGTTTGACTGCCGTTATTTCAGTCAAGATTAGCGAACCGCAATTCGAGGGGCAGACCAAAACCAAATTGGGTAATAGCGAGGTGAAAGGCTGGGTGGAAGAAGCGGTAAATGAATCCTTGTCCGCCTATTTTGAGGAGAACCCGGGCGTAACCCGCCGGATTATTGATAAATCGGTGAATGCCGCCCAAGCCCGTGAGGCGGCGCGTAAAGCGCGTGAGATTACCCGGAGAAAAGGGGCCTTGGAAAGTGATAGTTTGCCGGGCAAGCTGGCCGATTGTTCGGAGAAAGATCCCGCCGGGTCAGAGATTTACCTGGTAGAGGGGGACTCGGCCGGCGGCTCAGCCAAGCAGGGACGGGACCGCCGTTTTCAGGCCATTTTACCGCTTAAAGGAAAAATTCTTAATGTTGAAAAATCCCGCATTGATAAAATTTTAAATAACGAAGAAATTCGAACAATTATTACTGCGCTGGGATGTGGGATTGGAGAACAAGAGTTTAATATTGAGAAGGCGCGTTATCATAAGGTGATTATCATGACGGATGCGGATGTTGATGGTGCGCACATCCGGACGCTCTTATTAACCTTGTTTTTTCGGCAGATGCGCCAGTTGATAGAGAAAGGCTATATCTACATTGCACAACCGCCGCTTTACCGTGTAAAACGAAATAAAAATGAGAAGTATTTGGACAACGAAGCTCAGTTGGATAAATTTTTGATTGCAGCCGGCGGGGCGGAGGCCAAGCTAACCCGGCTGCGGGATAAAAAGCAAAACCTGGTTTTACAAGGAGTGAAGCTGCTGGAATTCCTGGAAAGCGCGGAAGCGCTGAGTAATCTTCGACCCAAGTTAGTCAGAAGAGGACTTGCGTTGGAGGAATATCTGGAATTACGCCGGGGCAGTAAAAAACTTCCCATGTATGAAGTGATGACGCCCATAGGGCCGCAATATGTTTACAGTGATGAAGATCTGGAGAAGTTGATTGCTAAAATCAAAAAGACCGCGCTCAAAGAGGCGCGCGGAGACAGCGCTGTGAAAAAAACGACTAAGAAAAAAAGCGTTTCTGCGGGTAAGAGTAAAACGCAAGCCATGGCCAAGCCCGATTTGGAGGAAGCTGCCCCGGAAATTGAAGAACCCAAGTATATTGCGGTTAAGGATATCGGTGAGTTACGCTTGGCGGAGGAGTATCTTAAGAAAATTGAAAAAAACGGGATTGATATTGATAAAATTATTGCAGAAGAAAAAGCAAACGAAGACATAAAAAAACCCCGGGTTCTTTTTAATCTGGAAATTAACGAGGAACAGTTTGAGCTGTTTAATTTAGAGCAGGTTTCAAAAATTATCAAGCAGGCCGGGCGAAAAGGGTTGACCATTCAGCGCTACAAAGGCTTGGGTGAAATGAATCCGGATCAATTATGGTCCACGACCATGGATCCGGAATATCGCAAGCTTTTGCAGGTGAAGATTGAAGATGCCACCCGGGCGGATAAAATTTTTACGGTACTTATGGGAGACCAGGTTGAACCACGCCGCAATTTTATTCAGAAGCATGCACCGGAAGTAAAAAATCTGGATGTGTAGCGTATAATTGCAAGATAATTGTGATGTCGTCGGTTTTGACCAGGCGTACTTTGTTTTTTTGAAGTGCGTTATGTTTGAGCTTCGCGAAGCGGGCGGGTTACGCAACAAGAAAAAACAAAGTACGCCTGGTCAAAGCGCACCACACAATGAGTTCTTCAGTATTTATTAAATAGCGATAAAGGATAAAGATAATGTTAGACCGAAAATTATTTCGCGAACAACCGGAGATGATACAGCAGATGTTAAAAGACCGCTGTATGGAATTTGATTTAGACGCTTTATTGGCGCGGGATAAGCAATGGCGGGAAATGACAGCGCAAGTGGAAAAGCACAAGGCCCACCGCAATGAAGTCAGCGATCAAATTGCGCAAAAGAAAAAAAAGCAAGAAGATGCAACGGCTGATATTACAGCCATGCGCGCGGTTAGCGAGCAAATCAAAACGCAGACCCAGACGATTACAGATTTGGACGCCCAATTACGCGATGAGTATTTGCGTATTCCCAACATTCCGCATGCCTCGGTACCGCGCGGCGCAGACGAGAAGGCAAATGTAGAAATTCGAAAATGGGGAGAAACGCCGGCACTCTTTGAAACCGCCAAACCGCACTGGGAGTTGGGTGAGAGCTTGGGCATGCTCGATACCGCACGTGCTGCAAAAATCACAGGCGCGCGGTTTGTGATTTATCGCAATATTGGCGCACGTTTGGAACGCGCATTGATCCAGTTTATGCTGGACATGCAGACGGAGCAGGCGGGATATATAGAGATCATTCCGCCCTTACTGGCAAACCGTGACTCCATGACCGGTGTGGGACAACTCCCGAAATTTGAAAATGATATGTTCAAGACAGATGAAGAAGATTTTTTTTTAATTCCCACAGCAGAAGTTCCGCTGACCAACCTTCATCGACAGGAAATTCTTGCGGCAGATCAGTTGCCTATCAAGTATGCTGCATATACACCGTGTTTCCGGCGTGAAGCAGGATCCTATGGAAAAGACACCAAAGGGATTGTACGCCAGCACCAGTTTAATAAGGTGGAGCTGGTCAAAATCGTACATCCGGAGCAGTCGTATGAAGAGTTGGAAAAATTGGTAGCAGATGCGGAGGCGATTTTACAAAAACTTAATTTGCATTACCGCGTGGTTGTGCTTTCTACCGGCGACATGTCATTTGCCAGTGCCAAAGGGTATGACCTCGAAGTGTGGCATGGTGGTGTGAAACGCTATTGGGAAGTTTCCTCCTGCTCAAATTTCGAGGATTTTCAAGCACGGCGGGCAAGTATCCGCTTTAAAGATACGGATGGTAAAACCAAGTTTTGTCATACCTTAAACGGATCGGGTTTGGCAACCTCACGTTTGTTGCCTGCGATTATGGAAAATTATCAGACACCGGATGGCGGTATCACGATTCCAGAGGTACTGTGTCCGTATATGGGCGGGAAGAAGCGGATTACGCCGGAAGGAAATTTGGAATAAATATTAGGCTTGTTTTTCGGGGTATAAAATTATATTATGCTTTTCCTGTGTATCTGGAGGGCTAGTATAACTGGTAATGCAGCAGACTTGAAATCTGCCGTCCTTACGGACTTGGGGGTTCGACTCCCTCGCCCTCCGCCATAATTTTTTCGCAAAGCGAAAAAATTGGAGCAGCCGAAAGCAGACCAGCGGAACAGTAATAAAGGCGGCGATTTACGGTTCAGCTGATCAATTGTTCATGGTTTTATATACTGTTATGTAAGTGAATTAACATCAGAAAGCAGAGCAGCAGAGCTGTTTTGCTGCGCAAAACGGAGAGGTGGCCGAGTGGTTGAAGGCAGCTGACTGCTAATCAGTTGTGCCTCGCAAGGGGTACCCAGGGTTCGAATCCCTGCCTCTCCGCCATAATTTTTTCGCAAAGCGAAAAAATTGGAGCAGCCGAAAGCAGACCAGCGGAACAGTAATAAAGGCGGCGATCTACTGTTCTGCTGATCAATTGTTCATGATTTAAAAAGCTCACCGTAAAGGTGGGCTTTTTCTTTATCGTGCCGGCGTGAATGAAAAAACGGGGAGACGAGACGTGATTGTTGTGGGTGCGGAAGGTATCTGGCAGAACAGTTGCGACTTTACGCCAACGACAGTATCGTTTGCTTTTCACCGATAATAATTTAGGTATACGAAAAAACCAATTTAAATTAAGTGTTTTCCGATATAATGAAATGAGGAAAAAATGAAACGTTTAGGTGTTTTATCAGACACACATATACCGGTTCGGTCACCTATCCTGCCGCCCAAATTATTTTCACTTTTCAAGGGCGTGGATTATATACTGCATGCCGGTGACGTAGAAGTCCAGAAAGTACTGGATGAACTCGAAGGCATCGCGCCGGTCTTGGCAGTTGCCGGAAATATGGACAGCGCGTTGAACAGCCTGCCACTGAAACGGCAGATGGAGATAGACGGTATCCGGATTGGTTTAATCCACGGTTATGGAGGCCCGAGGAATCAGATCCGCGAACGTATTCGGAAACAATTTAATAAACCAGATGTGATTATTTATGGACATACTCATCTGCCTTTTTGGGGCGAAGAAGCCGGTATTTGGTATATGAATCCCGGAAGTCCGACGGATTCACTTTTTGCACCCTATCCCTCTGTGGGTATTTTGGAAATAGAGTACGGAAAAATAAACGGGGAGATCATTTCGCTGTGAAAAACAAGCAGGAAACGGATAAATTATTTTCCGAGCGACGGCAGGCAAAGGAAACTGATTTTCCAGAGTTTACCGAAAAGATTAAGACGGGATTACACCTTAAATTTACCATTGCCATCACGTTAGTGATTGTCGGTATTATTTCGGTGTTTTTTCTTTTTTTTCACCAAATCGCTGTTTTATCTGTGCAGTCGGAATCGGATCACTGGGGATTTGATCTGGCCAAGTCGCTTGCCCGGCAGCTGGAACAGGGGGTAAAGCCGGGGGCGCCGGCAATGGGATTATTGGGACAGGCTTTGTTGGGGCTTGAGGCGGTCGCTTATGTACAGGTGATTTATTCCGACGGCATCGCGAAAATGCATCTGGTCAAGCATGCTGAGCAAGAAGTCACGAACCTTTCAGCAGACGAGAGATTGCTGCAGACACCGCTTAAGGTTATTTATTCACAGGAGGCGGGTAAAAATATTCTGGAGTACAGGGTTCCCGCCAAAGTTAAGGGCACAGCGGACACTCTGACACAGCAGGAGGTGGCGCATCCTATTGTGCGGGTGGGTATTTTGAAGCAATCCCGGCACGAGACAAAGCAGCTGCGCAGTTTTACGATTGCCGGGCTTGTTGCTTTGTTTGTTATTTTGGGTGTGGGGATTGCCTGGCTTTTTTCACGTATTATTATTAAGCCCATCCAACGCTTGGCACGGGCCATGAAGTTGGTGGCGGATGAAACGTTTGAATTTGATGAAAATGGTTTGTCCCTGGGGAAACGTTTCCGGCGTGTCAATGATTTTGAACTGAACATTCATACACAGGATGAAATTGAGCAGCTTGCGGATGAATTTATGGTCATGCTGAAAAAACTCGAAAAATCCTATCAGCAATTGGAGGAGATTATCAAGGATAAGCATGTGATTGTTCAAGAAAAATCCAAACTGGCCGAAAATTTGAAAAAAATGAATTTCAAAAACGAAATTATCATCAAGGAACGAACGCGGGAAGTGGTGGAGAAAAATCTTCGGCTGTATGAAATTTTCGAGGAACTCCAGTTTCAAAAAGAAGAGCTGATCAGTATGAACGCCCAACTGGAAAGAATATCCAGAATGAAATCCGAATTTTTAGCAAATATGTCGCATGAGTTACGCACACCGATGAATTCCATTCTCGGGTTCACGGAGGTTTTGCGGGAAAAGATGTTCGGCGAGTTAAACGAGAAGCAGGAAAAATATTTATATAACATTCACACCTCGGGACGGCATTTATTGCAGCTGATTAACAATATTTTAGATATTTCAAAGGTAGAAGCCGGGAAAATGAAGTTGGTTATCGAACCTTATTCCATCAATCGGGTGATCGAAGAAGTTCAAAACACAATCCGAACATTGGCGTATAAAAAAAATATTCATCTGCATGCACAGCTGGCACCGGATGTTGTTATGCACGGTGACGCCTCGAAGTTCAAACAAATTTTATATAATCTATTGTCCAACGCGATTAAATTTACCGAAGAAAAAGGCGAAGTGGTTATTGGCACCAAAGAAATTAAACCGAACACCTATTTTGAAGGCGGGCCGGGGGCGGAGTCTTTCAAGGTGGCGGTTGAGTCGGTTTACCTTACGGTTCGTGACAACGGCATCGGGATTAAGCAGGAGGACCAAGAACGAATTTTTATTGAGTTCGAACAAGCCGATCAGACGCCTAAACGCAGATATGAAGGCACGGGCCTGGGATTGGCGCTTACGCGCAAACTGATCGGATTGCACAAAGGCGCTATTTGGTTGCAAAGCACGGTGGACCAGGGAACCACTTTGTCGGTGGTTTTACCGGTAAAAACCAAGCCGGAAGAAAATGAAAATTCCGAGGAGATAAATAAAGGATGATAAACACAGCTGTGGTCCTGATTGTTGAAGATAATTCGTTGAACATGGAGTTGTTTTGTGATGTGCTCGTAGCGGATGGGTTTTGTGTTCTCAAGGCGGAGGATGCCGGGGAATGTTACAAAGTGCTTCAGACCCATATGCCGGATATCATTCTCATGGATTTGCAATTACCGGGCAAGGACGGCTATACTCTGATTAGGGAGCTCCTTGAGAATATCGCGTACAAAGCCATTCCGATTGTCGCGCTTACCGCTTATGCGATGCCGGAGGACCAGGAAAAAATTTTGGCAACCGGCTGCCAGGGGATTATTACTAAGCCCATCAATGTCCGCGACTTCCCAAAACAAATTAAGCAGGCAATTCGCCGGGATGGTGCTGAGAAGAAGGATGCAAAGAGTGCATAATCCGTTTTTCTGTAACAAGCATATCCACGGGGATATCATACGGCGCGGAAGGTAGCTGTGAAACAAGTTGGATATCAAAGGCGATGCCACAGCGATGCGCAAGACAGTCGGGAAGATAACGGTCATAAAATCCTTTGCCCATACCGATTCGGTTGCCATGGGTATCAAAGGCGACACCGGGAATCAGTAGTAGATCCTGCCGGCCAAAGCGGACTTTGGACGCAGGAACACGCGGTTGTAAAATACCCAGTGGTCCGGGTGCTAATTGATCAAGAGAATCAAGCTGTTGAAAATGCATTTGCCGACGGTCCGGGGAAACGACCGGCACGGCCACCTGTTTTCCAACTTGCCAGGCCTGCTCAAGGATAAGCTGTGTGGGGACTTCCTCCGGCATGGCCAGATAGCATCCAACCCGGATAGACGTTTTCCAGCGCTTGTCAGACAGGAGTTTTTCCAAAATCAATTCAGCAGCGTGTGCCCGAAACGCAGAGGATAAGGCACGGCGTTTTATCAGCGCAGGTCGGCGCAACCGGGATTTATCCATGTGTCATCCAGTCGAGAAGGTAGGTGCGGTGGGCAACAAGAAAATTACGATCACCCAAAACGGTACTTGACCCCAAAACCACCACGCGGGTATTTCCAATCAACATTGTCATGAGGACAGATGATTCGGCATGTCCCGCATTCCAGGCATCCCTCAAAAGCAACCATGACCTCGTTTTTTTCATGCTCTAATTCCCAACAGGCGGCAGGACAACCATTGATACAGGGTTTGTCCCGGCATTTTTCACAGACAGCCTGATCCTTGATCGAAAGATGCGATTCTGTATCCGCGTTGAAGGTGACCAGAAAGAGTTTATCTTCGAGTTTCATTTGAGTGTGAGTCCTCCTTTGATGGCATCCAGAGCAGCTTTGATAATCCCCCGTCTTTTTTTCACCATCGTAAGAATGCGTTTTTGCATTTCCCACTTGGTTTCGCCGTTGACCGTGAAAAATGCCGCTCCGGCATCATTGATAAGGTCGGGATAAACATCGAAGAAGTGGGGGTTGCTTTCCAGATAATGGGAGAGTCCTTTATATTTTTTTAAATCCTGCATAACAAAACTGGCATCAAGTGACTTGCGGTAATCCGCCAGAGTTGTCTCGGAAAAGTCATTTTTTTCCTTAGCCTGGATAATGGTTTGGGCGGCCAGCATGCCTGATTTGATTGCCAGGTTGGAGCCTTCACGATGGATGCTGTCTACCAGCATGGCGGCATCTCCAACGGCAACCCACCCATTGCCATGGACTTTGGGGACGGCATGATAACCGCCTTCAGGAATGAGATGGGCCAAATATTCTTCGGTTTTACCCCCGGCAATGAGCGGCTTGATGCTGGGGTGGTTTTTGACCCCCTCTAAAATATCGTTTGGTGTCACACGCATCTTTGCCAGATCGGAAGTCAGAACACCCACCCCCAAAGAGATGCTGTCCTGATTGGAATAGAGAAACCCCAGACCCACCCCGCCTTGGGTGATGGAACCGAAAAGTTCGATGGAGACACCTTGGCCGGGTTCGACATTGAAGCGATCTTCTATTTTTTCAGCAGGCAGGGAAATAATTTCTTTGACCGCGGTTGCGACCTGGTTGGGTTTAATTTCAGCGTGCACACCCAGGTCGCGCAGCAAAAGCGAGTTTACACCGTCAGCGATGACCACGACATCACCGCGAAGATCACCATCCTCAAGGTTTGTGTGTACCCCCACGACCTTGCCGTTTTCCTGGAGAAGTGATTCCACGGTTGCCTCGGTTAGCATCATCACGCCGGCTTCTTCCGCCTTTTCTGCCAACCAGCGATCGAATTTTGCCCGGCAGACGGACCAACAGTTGGGCTTATCACCGGCAAAGGTCTGGCTTCTTACGCCGCCGCCGGTATGTCCCTGCGATCCAAGCATCCAGAAACGCTGCTCAATAATTGTGCGTTCTAAAGGTGCGTTTTTCCAAAAATCAGGAATTAATTCTTCCAGGGGGTGACGGTAGAAAATTCCGCCCATAACATTTTTAGATCCGGCAAACGCGCCGCGCTCTAAAAGAGCTACTTCGAGACCAGCCTTGGCCATCGCCATTGCAGCGGCCAGCCCGGAAGGACCGGCGCCTACAACGATTGCATCAAATTTATCTTCAGCCATAAATACCTCCGTGGTTGTTGGGTGGGATCGGTTTAACCATCTCACATGAAAGTGCAGGAAAGAGAAGCTGTATCGAGGAAACTGATTTGTATCGTCGTTTGCTAGTGTAAAAACATTCCCGACATAAGGCCTGCGAATTCACGGCTATTATAGTAAGCAAAGGAGGTCATAACGTCAAGAAAGAAGCCTAAAAAATGAGGGTGCCGCCAAGCAGGTGGTTGACAGCATCAAGGTTTGGGTGACATGAAGCTGGAAACCAGTAACGGCTTCTTGGTGTTGTTTTGAATGGAATGGATTGTTTCCCGCGGGACAAATACAACCTGGTGCGGTTTTACTTCCACCGTTTCAACACCGACAGAGATGACGGCATCGCCTTCAATAACAGTAAGATATTCATTTGAAAAAGGATGGGTATGGTCGGTCATGGTCTGTCCCGGTTTAAAGCTATAAAGAAAAAGCGCCGCGTTATCTGAGCTCATGACCACAGAGCGTCCGAAACGGTCTTTTTGAAAGTTGATATGGTTTTTTAATTTTTCAATACGCATTGTAAAACCTCCTGGAAAACTAGGTCGCCGCGTTTCGTTTTAAAAGATAAGAGATCGGCACAAAAATAAGGTTGGCCAGAGCAACAATCTCTATGGTTTGCAGCAGTGTTGCCAATAAGGGATAGGCAGATAAAATTAACACGCTATAAAATAAAAACAGAAAAATAATATTCACGATAAGCAGCTGGACCAATTGCAGTGATGGATTGGAAAGCAGCGCCATTGCGAAAAGCCAAAAAATCGTGAACACAAAGACGGCCAAAAGCAGTCCCTGGGCAAACAAGGTGGTTTTCCAGTTTTCTGAAGAGTGATAAAGCATATCAAAAAGCGCATCCTTGGTTTTTGCCAGAGCAAAAAGATTGAGTCCGGAGTCCCCCCGGCGCCAACCGATGAAATGGAGGGGTTCATTAAAAACATACTCTTTATACTTATCCGCGGTTTTCGGTAAACCGTGGGACAGAATTTCTACCGCGCCGGTTTCGTCATAAAAAAGAGCAGTGTCCAGTACCGGAGGATGATTGGTTTGGAACATGTTTTTGGTGGATTTTTCATCCGCCGCTGAGACGATTGGACCCTGCAAATAAAGATATTTGTTTATATTCATGATTTGGAGGTCATCCAGATTCCGTGCTTTGCCCGGTCCTTTTTCCACAACAATACAGGCATTAATATAACGGCTGGGTTGTGATAGTGTTTTCATAAGTTTAAATGATAGGGCGATAAGAATTATTGCCAGAATGGTCATTAAAATTCGTACAATAATAGGAAAGGGTTTTATGCTTGCGTTTGCGCTCATAGGATTCCTGCCTGTTATTAGAATGAAAACAGCCCATTATAGCGAGGATAAGCGTATACAGCAAGCCATTTATCGTGATACACGAACACGATGGGAGGCATAGCGTCCCAGAATGATTACCCTTTAGGACGGAGCGCCAGGTATGGATATGAAAGGTTGGATTATATAGCATGCATATTAAGCCCCGACCAGTAAAGATATTGAAAACTTGGGACGCTGGCGCAGCCCGTTGATGAAGCGAGTGGATATCGTTGAGTAAAAACGGAGCACTGAATTGATATTTTTATTATAGGCATGGACGAGAGGTACTATTGGATGGGCAAGGCAAAAAAACAATATTTTTTCTTGTGTGAAAAAGCCTGGTTGCGTATAATTCTAAATCTCTTAACGGATTATGCGCCCATAGCTCAATTGGATAGAGCGTTTGACTACGGATCAGAAGGCTAGGGGTTCGACTCCTCTTGGGCGCACCATTTTTTAAAATATGTAGGGGCGAACCTGAGTGTTCGCCCGCCAGGCCAATTGCCGGGAGCTTTTATGAAACAAGATGAAGCCTACATGGCATTGGCGTTGCGGGAAGCTCGCAAAGCTTTTAAGCAGGATGAGGTTCCGGTGGGTGCAGTGATTGTCCATCAAGGGAAAATTATCGGGCGGGGATATAACCGGGTAGAGCAGAAACAGGATGTGTCTTATCATGCAGAAATGATTGCCTTGCGGCAGGCGGCACGCCGTTTGAAAAGCTGGCGTTTGGAACAATGTCGGCTTTTTGTGACTTTGGAACCTTGCGCGATGTGTGCCGGTGCTATTGTCTGGTCTCGAATAGAGCAGGTGGTGTATGCGGCTTCTGATTCAAAAGCCGGTGCATGTGGATCTGTTGTAAGGGTTTTGGGAAACAAAAAATTAAATCATAGTCCAAAAGTGGTTTCCGGGATTTTAGCATCGGAAGCTGCGTTGTTGCTAAAAAGATTTTTTAAAAATTTGCGACAAAAGACAAAGAAAAAAATTAAACGGAGAGATGTCCGAGTGGTTTAAGGAGCACGCCTGGAAACCCGGCATGCGCCGGGCAAGGCTGATAAGAAAACGCGTCTCCAGGGTTCGCCCCGCATTCGCAGGGCGCCCGGCGCATGCCGGGAGAATCCTAAATAGGTGATACAGAAGAATGATGTACGTAGTTTATATATTGCAGAGTAAAAAAGACAAAAATTTTTATATTGGAATGACAGGAAATATTGAGCGTAGAATAAAAGAACATGAAGAAGGAAAAGTTGAGTCAACAAGATATCGCAAACCATTGAAGCTGCTTGCGTATGAAGTGTATATGACCAAACAAGAGGCGATGAGGCGAGAAAAGTATTTAAAAAGTAGTGATGGAAAAAAAGATAAAAAAAAACGAATTAAGGAAAGTTTAATAGAATTAGAAAGATGAAGGTAAAAGCAATATAACAAATTTTTCAGTAATGTTTTGGAGAGATGTCCGAGTGGTTTAAGGAGCACGCCTGGAAAGCGTGTGGGCGTTAACGCGTCTCCAGGGTTCGAATCCCTGTCTCTCCGCCATAATTTTTTGCTTTGCGAAAAAACTGGAGCAGCCGAAAGCAGACCAGTGGAACAGTAATAAAGGCGGCGGTCTACTGTTCTGCTGATCAATTGTTCATGACTTTATATTAATGTTGTGCAAGTGAAGTGACATCAGAAAGCAGAGCAGCCGACCAGCAGAGTCGGCTCTTTACGTTTGTCGTGGGGCAGTAGCTCAGTTTGGGAGAGCGCCGCGTTCGCATCGCGGAGGTCGACGGTTCGATCCCGTTCTGCTCCACCAAGTAAATTTTGTGAAACAAAATTTACAGAACAGCTGAAAAAGAAACAGCAGAGCAGCAGAGCTGTTTTGCTGCGCAAAACGGAGAGGTGTCCGAGTCCGGTTTAAGGTGACAGACTCGAAATCTGTTGTGCTCGCAAGAGCACCCAGGGTTCGAATCCCTGCCTCTCCGCCAGGAATAAAACAACCCCGCCAATAAGGCGGGGTTGTTTTTCTTATCAGTATAATTTGGATTTTGATGATACAGATACAGATTTGCAGTGACTACCAATGTGTACCATTGAAAAACACCGACTAAAAGCATTGTAACAAAAAGGTATTATTCAACAAGCACGAGTTGCAGATGCATTTTGCGGAAATTGCGATTATTTACAATATTTCCTGCATCAAGCCGTGGTATAAGTATGAAGCTAATAGTTAGCATTATTTTATTTTTTAATCGAGGAATTATACCATGGAACATATCATCCGGTTTTTTATTAATCGAAAGCTCTTGGTTTATCTGGTATCCATTTTAGTTGTTGCAGCAGGAATTATGGCCATGACCAGCTTGAGCCGCCAGGTTCTTCCCAACGTGGATATGCAGCAGGTTAATGTGGAAACTGTTTATCCGGCAGCCTCTGCCCGGGACGTGGAACTTAACGTGACCACGCCGCTGGAAGAAAAAATTATTGAGGTTGAAGGTATTGATAAAGTCCGCTCTATTTCGATGGAAAATTTTTCATCCATTGCCATCACACTTGATCCGGACGCAGAAAATCTCGAAGCGGTTAAAGCAGATATCCGTCGCGCGGTGGATCAGGTGACTGATTTACCGACCGAGATCCGCGAGCGGCCAAATGTCTATGATATTGAAACATCCTGGATTCCAGTGATCATGCTTGGTCTTGCCGGCCAGACCATGTCGGAGATGGAGCTGCGGGGTATTGCCAAGCGCATGGAAACGGAGATTGAAGGGCTTCCCCATATTTCCCGGGTGGATAAAATCGGGTATCGGGACCAAGAGATCAAGGTTCAGGTTTCTCCAGAGAAACTTGATGATTTTTATCTCGCGCTGCAAGATATTGCCTACGCGATCCGAAGCCGGAATATCCGGCTGACCGGGGGCGCGCTGGAAACATTTACGAACGAAGCAACGGTACTGACAATGGCGGAATTTGTTCATCCGCAGGAAGTGGGCGAGGTAATTGTCCGGTCCAATTTTGAGGGACGCCGGATCCAAATTAATGATATTGCCGAGATCATTGATGGTTTTGAGGAAACACATATGCAGTACCGGGTAAACGGCATTGATAGTATCGGTCTGCGGATTCACAAAAAAGCCTCCGCAGATTCCCTTAAAGTCATGAAACATTTGAATAAGTATTTGGCAGAGGCGGAAAAAAATCTTCCGTTGAATATGACGATTCAAAAGGTTAGAGATAACACCGCAGTTACCAAACGGCGGCTCGCTATTTTACGCAACAATGCCATCATCGGGTTTGTCCTGCTGCTGGCAATTTTGATTATGTTTTTAAATCTGCGGGTGGCATTTTGGACCGCGCTGGGGATTCCGATTTCGCTGGGGGTTGGTATGATGCTGCACGCCTGGACCGGCGGAACCATTGATGCTATTTCCCTGATGGTATTTATTCTTGTGCTGGGGATGCTGGTGGATGATGCCATTGTGGTGGCGGAGAATATTTATCGTTATCAAGAAGAGGGGCTGTCGTTGGCCAAGGCGGCAATCAAGGGGACGATGGAGGTTGCGGCCCCGATTACTGCAACCGTGAGTACTACGATTGTGGCCTTTTTGCCTTTGCTTGCCCTGGGGGGAATGCTGGGGCTGTTTGTTAAAATGATTCCGGTTATCATCATTGGCACTTTGTTGGGATCATTGTTGGAATCATTTTTTATTTTGCCCATTCATTTGGCAGCCGGTGGTCAGAAAGCCGGGAACGGGAAAAACCGGGGCGCTATCATTGATTCCCTATTTAAACCGGCGAAGAGGATTTACCGCCGATTGCTGGAAAAAGTATTGCAGCATCGATATTGGGTTGTGCTTTCCGGATTGTTGTTTTTAACCGGGATTGCCTATGTGGCCGGGAATCATATGCGTTTTATTCTGTTTCCGGCTGACGGAGCAGAGGAATTTTTAATACATATCGAAGCTGAGGTGGGAACAGCCTTTCAATCCAGTTTGGAGAAAGTTAAGCAAGTTGAAAAAATTGTCAGGGCGCTGCCGAAGCATGAATTAAATTCATTTGAAACCTGGGTGGGAATGGATTCTACTGGTATGGCCAATGACAGCTGGGGAGACAATCTGGCTTTGATTTATGTCGTGCTCCGTCCCTACGGGCGCCAGCGCCCGCGAAAAGCCACCGAGATTATTGAGCACTTGCGAAACGAAACCGCCCGGCTGGAGGGATTTGTAAATATTGGATTTGAGTTGGACTCGGGCGGACCGCCGGTGGGCCGTCCGGTGGAACTGAATGTCATCGGGGATAATGAAAAACTGCAACGCCAGGCCACAACAGAGGTGCTGGCCTACTTAAAGACCGTGCCCGGTGTTTTGGACCCGGGGACCGATTTGAAGTACACCAAGGATGAAGAAGTGATCCAGATGGATTATAGCGAGTTGGCCCGGCTGGGGCTTACTGTGGCGGATGTGGCCACCACGGTGCGCATGGCTTTTGAAGGAGAGATTGTAACCAGTGTGCGCTTCAAACAAGAAGAGGTGGACATTCGGGTCCAGCTGACAAAGCAGAGCCGCAAAACCAAGGAAACCCTCAAGGAGCTGGTGGTGCGCAACCAGTCAGGCAAGATGATTCCTTTGAAACGGTTTATCAGTTTGAAAAGACGGCCGGCACTTCAGTCTATCCGGCACTACCAGGGTCAACGGGTGATTACAATTACAGCAGATATTGATAATAGTATTTCCTCTGCCAGTGAGGTGAAACAAAAGGTGGAGAAGAAATTTTCCGGATTTTCCAAGCGTTATCCGGGAACCCACTTAGAGGCGACAGGTGAATCCGCAGAATCGGACGAGGTGGTACAGAATATGGCCAAAGCAGGTTTTTTGGCGGTTTTGGCGGTTTATTTTATATTGGTGGTTTTACTTAATTCGATTTCTCAACCGTTGATTATTATGCTTTCGATTCCTTTTGGTGTGATCGGGGTGCTCATCGCTTTCGGCGCGCAGGGTATGACCATTGGCTTCATGGCTTTATTGGGCATGTTGGGCATGAGCGGCGTGGTGGTCAATGACTCGCTGATTATTCTCAGCTTTATCAATCATCTTTCCCGCGAGCGTGATGAGGCGGCCGGCACGCATCTGGAGACAGTATTGGATGCCTCGCAGACCCGGCTCCGCCCGGTCGTCCTGACCACGCTCACGACCACTGCGGCGCTGATTCCCACTGCGTACGGCTTGGGCGGCGAAGATCCTTTTGTTGTTCCCATGGTTATGGCCATGCTTTGGGGAATTGTTTTCGCCACCACACTGACGCTTTTTTGGGTACCTACCTTGTATACCATTGGACAGGATATTAAAGGGAGGCTGCATTTAAAATCAAGGCCCCTACTATCGGAAGTGGCTGTGCTTCCCAGGGTTTCCCGTGTAGTTTCCTTGCGTACAAAAACTTCCCGCCGCTCGCAGAAGGCAGTCAAACCTAAAGCAACTGGTAAACGCATCCCTGGTAAGGGGTAATCACTTTGCACATCACTGTTTTCGATAAAAATTTACAGGTTTACCCGGTATATGGCACCCGGCACCCGGCATTCGCCCCCGCATACGCGGGGCAAGCTGGGCAAGTCCGCCGGGCAGATTGCCTATCGTGTTCGCGCTCACAGGATAAAAAATTCCTTGCATGATTGTCTCTGGCTGTGTACACTATGCGCTCACTTTTTTTTGAAAGGAAAACCGCAGTGCCTATTCGTAAAAATATTAGAAATATTGCCATTGTTGCCCATGTTGATCATGGCAAAACAACCCTCATTGATGCCATGCTCCAGCAGAGCGGGGTTTTCAAAAGTTATGAAGCGGTCCAGGAACGCGTCATGGATAACAACCCCCTGGAAAGGGAGCGGGGTATTACTATTTTTTCCAAACATGCCTCTATTGAGTATAAGGATATTAAAATTAATATTATCGATACGCCCGGTCATGCTGATTTTGGCGGTGAGGTTGAGCGGATTCTTCAGATGGTGGATGGCGTCTTGCTTCTGGTTGATGCAGCCGAAGGCCCTTTACCCCAGACAAAATTCGTTTTACGCAAGGCGCTGGAACGCGGTTTAAATGCAGTGGTGGTGATTAATAAGATTGACCGTCCCGATGCCCAGCCGCATGATACCCTGGATAAAATTTTTGATTTATTTGTTTCGCTTAATGCAACGGACAGCCAGTTGGATTTTCCGGTATTGTATGCCAGCTCCCGCGATGGGTATGCCCAAACAGAGATGGATGATACCAAGCGGGATTTATCCCCGCTTTTTGAAGCAATTATTAATGACCTTCCCGGGCCTGAGGTTGAACCGGATAAACCGCTGCAACTGTTGGTCACCAATACAGATCACTCGGATTATCTCGGGCGGCTCACCATTGGAAAAATTAGCCGCGGGAAAATACAAAAAGGCCAGAGCGTTACGGCGATACATCAAAAGGACGGCTCACAAACACGTTTTAAATTGTCAGCGCTCTATGAGTATGTTGGCGTGAAGCGGGCAGACGCAGAAATGGCTGAAGCGGGCGATATCATCGTGACCGCCGGTTTGGATGACATCATGATCGGGGATACCATTGCTGATGGTGACCAGCCCGAGGCACTGCCCGGTCTTACAGTGGATGATCCCACGTTGACCATGGTTTTTTGCGTCAACAACAGTCCCTTTGCCGGCAAGGAAGGAAAGTATGTCACCACCCGGCATCTTAGGGACCGTCTTTATCGGGAAGCCTTGACCAATTTAAGTCTGCGGGTGGAAGATACCGACACCCCGGATGCAATCAAGGTTTCCGGCCGGGGTGAATTGCATTTGGCGATTTTGATTGAGACCATGCGGCGTGAGGGGTATGAATTTCAGGTGAGCAAACCGGAAGTTATCCTGCATGAGGAAAACGGTAAAGTTCTTGAACCCTACGAAGAATTGATTCTTGAAGTTGATAGTACTGCGGTGGGGGCTTGTATCGAACGACTGGGTCAGCGAAAAGCCGAGATGGTTACGATGCAGGCATCACTTGAAAATAAAACCCGGATTGTGTTTAATATTCCTTCGCGCTGTTTGATGGGATTTCGGACCGAGTATTTGACCATCACACGCGGCGAAGGCATCATGCATCATATGGTTTCCGGCTACCAGGAATTCAAGGGCGGCGCAGTGGGCAGGACACGGGGCGTGTTGGTGGCATCTCATCCCGGGCAGACAACCGCCTATGCGCTTTTTCAACTCTCAGACCGCGGGGATTATTTTGTTCCGGCAGGGCACGAAGTCTATGTCGGCATGGTGGTGGGCGAACATACGCGGGAAAGCGATTTGACTATCAATGTTTGCAAGCTCAAGCAATTAAGTAACATGCGCAGCAAGTCATCGGATGAGGCCTTGACGATTGCACCGCCGCGGATAATGAGCTTGGAACAGCTGTTAGAGTATTTAAATGAGGATGAACTTCTGGAAATCACACCGAAATCTTTGCGTTTGCGGAAAAAGCTGCTGGATGCATTGGACCGCAAACGGGATGATCGGGCGCGGGAAAGAGGTCAGGTGTTGTAAGCGATTGATGCATTGTTCGCATCGCGTCTGCGCCGCAACCGCTTAGGAGTCTGAGCATTTAGTCTGTTTTTGGTATTGTTCGTCACCCCGGTGAAAACCAGGGTCCAAAAAAAGCTTTAAAATTCAGATTCCTGGATACCGGCTTCCGCCGGTATGACGGCAAAATATAAATAATCCGACTAAATGATCACACTCCTAGTCTTTTTCCGCATACAGCTTGCGCATTTTAACAATATAGGCTTCGCTGTAGGATTTTGGATATCCCTGGATTTTTTGCCGGGCAAGAGTGAATGCCACAAAGAGCGGTAGGTTTTGATTCTTTTTATTTTGATAAAATAAATCAATTTGGCGTTTAATTTCTGTGTTGGTAAATTGATCAGGAAATTTCAGCAGGGTGATGAAGGCCGCCAAATCTTTTTGCGAATAGGGCTGTTTTTGTAAGGCTGCCAATACCTGGGACAAAGCATAGTCATAGCCACTGACATAACCAGAGGTATAAAGAAGTAACGAACCCTCACTTGTTCGCGTGGAGAGGGTTTCCCAATAGGTTCCGTTTACAGCGTTTGTTTCCACCGGCCCTTTCACAGGGACCTCAGAGCGCCCGCCTCCGGAAAAGAGCAGCAGCATTCCCATGGCAAATATTATTGTTTTCATCCCCGCCTCCGGCTCACATAGTGAGTGTCTTTTTGTGACATGATTATGATATAGAAGCCGGGAGAAAGAAACTGTAAAAATTTAAAAACCATACAATTCGGCATGAAAAAGTTAGGCGGGATGCAGCTCCGACGGAAGCAATTATTGAAAAGCAAGGACGCTACGCAGCCCATTGTGTTCGCGCCGGCAGGATAAAGCACGAAGACTTTTTTGCGGTCTCGGCGGAAAGGATATATTTGTCAGAACAATCCACTTGGGTTATTCTGTGTGAAGTGCTATAAATAACAAAACGCAAAGGAGCCGACCTAATCATGGTATCCGATGATTCGATTATTGAGGTGATACGCAAGCGCCGTTCCTGGCGGACATACATCCCGGAAGCGATGGAGGAGCAGGTCAGAGAAAAACTTGAAATACGACTGGCGGAGAAACATCTTGGTCCTTTTCCAGGTCAGGTACGCTTTCGTTTGATTGAACTGCAAAATGATCCGGTGCAGGCAAAACAGAAAATAGGGACTTATGGCATGATCAAAGATGCCCGCTATTATATTGTCGGTGCAGTCACCCGGGGGGAAAAGGCGCTGGAAAATTATGGCTACCTGTTTGAGAAAATTATCCTGGCAGCCACGGAGATGGGTTTGGGAACCTGCTGGGTTGGGGGTGCGCTGCATCGCAATGATATTGCCCGGCGTATTGAAGCAACAAAAGAAGAATATATTCCGGCCATTTCTCCGGTCGGGAAGGTGGTTGAAAAACGCGCACTGCGCGATCAGATGGTAAGCTTGGCCGCCGGTTCAAAAAATCGCAAAAAGTGGCAGGAGCTTTTTTTTTATAATCATTTTTCAACACCACTCAGAAAAGAGGATGTCCCGGAGTATGCCAATCCTTTGGAAATGGTGCGTTTGGGTCCTTCGGCATCCAATCGCCAACCATGGCGCATTGTCAAGGAAGGCGGGCGCCCGCGTTTTCATTTTTATTTACAAAAAAATCGTTTTTATGGGAAAATTGCGCACTCTGTTTTGGGTGCTGAGGATATTCAGTATTTGGACATGGGTATTGCCATGTGCCATTTTGCCATGGCAGCCAAAGAGCAGGGATTGCAGGGACGCTGGCTGGTCGCGCCGCCGACATACTTTGAACCGCCCGAGGGTGTGGAATATAGCGTGAGTTGGATTGAAAACTAGATGGTTTGGCAATCCTTGAAAAAAATGACACGGTTCGGAACAGCCCTCAAAAAGAGCGAAAGAATATTTGACAAGTTCAGCAAACGGATGCTAAAGTCCGAATAATAAGCCGAAACCGGCAAGGATCTAATAGAGAAGGAGATTGAGATTCATGTCAGTACAAGGAAAAGTCAAATGGTTTAACAACGCAAAAGGGTACGGTTTTTTGGAACAGGAGGGCAGTGATAAGGATATTTTCGTTCATTTTTCTTCTATTCAGTCGGAAGGATTCAAAACGCTTAAAGAGGGCGAGGTGGTTGAATTTGAAATCACGGAAGGACCCAAAGGCGCACAAGCCGCAAATGTAAAAAAGATTGGCGGCGAAGAGGCTTAATCGAAACTAAAAAAACTAACGGCCCCAAGGGGTCGTTTTTTTTTTGGTAGGATTGAACCGTGGAGAGACAGTTACAGACAGCAGCAGCCATTTTAAGAAATGCTCGCCGGGTCACCGCGTTTACCGGCGCGGGGGTTTCTGTGGAAAGCGGCATCCCGCCTTTTCGCGGAGCCGGTGGACTCTGGGAAAAAGTCGATCCGATTTTTTTAGATTTGCAATATTTTATAAAAAATCCGCTCACATCCTGGCAGATGATCAATAAAATTTTTTATGATTTTTTTGGTCAGGCAAAACCCAACGCAGCGCACAAAGTGCTCGCCCGGTTGGAACAATCAGGCCGGCTTGCCGGTGTGATCACCCAAAATATTGATCACCTGCATCAGCGGGCCGGCAGCCGGCAGGTGATTGCATTTCATGGAACCGCCCAGGAGCTGGCCTGCCTAAGCTGCGGTAAAAAGCATGCGTTGGCGGCGGTCTCCCTAAAAAATCTTCCACCGGTTTGTCTTGTTTGTGAGGGGATTTTAAAACCAGGCTTCATTTTTTTTGGGGAAGCAATTCCCGAACCTGCACAGTCTGATGCTTTTGCCGAGGCTGAGGCTTCGGATGGTTTTTTAGTCATTGGAACGACCGGGGAGGTTATGCCGGCCTGTATGCTCCCCCGGGTCGCCAAGGAGCACGGTGCGAAAATTATTGAGGTGAATACAGTTCCGTCACTCTATACGCGTGACATCACGGATATTTTTTTGGAGGGGACTGCGGCTGCCGTGCTGCCCCGGTTGGAAGCGCTCTGGTAGGCAGATCACCTGTAATCAGGATAGGTGAGGAGCAACATGGAATATACGCAAGGTTTATTGGGCAGGGTTTTTATTTTAAAATTTTTTCATGATGACGACATACTTGAATGTCTCAAACCGTTTATAAAAAAGGAAAAAATAAAGACAGCTGTGATCCAATTAATGGGTGCGGTTCAATACGCTACGCTGGTGACTGGTCCAAAGCAACCCAAGATCCCACCGGACCCGCAATGGGAAACCATCACCGGTGGCTGGGAAACCATCGGCATGGGCACGGTTTTTTCCGACAAACAGGGGCCGCATATTCATATTCATGCAACTTTTGGGAGCGGGAAAAAAACCCGAACCGGGTGTCTGCGAAAAACCGGTAAAGTTTTTCTGGTGGTGGAAGCGATCGTGACGGAAATAAAAAATACCCGGGCGGAAAAACAGCTGGATCAGGCCAGTGGTTTGGAACTGCTGCATATAGCGACCCAACCGAAAAAACGCAAACACGAATAGCATTTGACAAACCAGGAGCTTGAGGCGTAAAAAAGTACCAGTGAAATAGGTGTTTGGTGGATGAAAAACATCAGCGAAACAGGAGGCACAAAATGCACACCGTGGGTGAATATAAAGGCAATGCAGTGATTACACTAAAACGTACAGAGGAAGACAATTATGGATTTACCTTCGGGCTGGCCAAGGCAAAACTTATTATTGACCATCTGGAAGCCATTCAAAAATTTTATGAAGAAAATAAGGACAAAGCCAAGAAAAAAAGTGAATAAAATTTATCGTGCTAGTGCGAACACGATGGACAGCCTGCCCGGCGAATGCCGGGTGCCGGGTAAACCCGTGGATTTTTATCGCTCAATGGTACGCGTGGCGATGAGATCGACATTGAAAGACATGAAATTTTTTCTTAGCACTTGATTTGCCTTCACAGGTTGGGTAATGACGATTTGTTTAATAAGCTGCATGGCTTCGCGTAAAGCCGGTTTGGGAATGGGGCCTGTTGTTCTAACCGGTATCATCGCGACGGTCAGCTGTTGTGCCGCGACGGTTGTCGTAAGCGTTCTCAGCGGATGTTCGATTTCCTGTTTGGCATACACCTCGCCCTTGGGGCATTGATTTCCCAGTACTTCCCGGACAATCTCATTTTCCACCCGGACAGTGAGTTGACAACCTTTAGGACATTCAATACAAGTGAAGTTTTTTTTCATGATATGGTCTCCAGATAGTCGGCAGCTTGTTGTCCCGCCAGAGCGCTGTCGTGTGTGACTGAATCCGCCAAGTCATAAATTTTAAAGGCATTGCCACAGACAAACAATCCCGGGATTGAGGTGCGGTTCAATTCGGCGGACACAGGCGTGTGGGTCGATTTTTCCATGGCAACACCGGCCATTTCGATCAATTCATTTTCCGGGATCAGTCCGACAGAGAGCAAGACCGTATCGCAGTCAATTTCAAAATTTGATCCCGGTTTTTCGCTGAAATCATCATGGACGGCCGCGACACGGATTTTTTCTACACGCGTAAGACCGAGAATTTCAGTTACTTTGTGTTGATAATAAATTGGAATATCAAAGTCATCCAAACATTGTGCAATGTTGCGTGTGAGCCCGCGGGAGGTTTTTTCAATTTCAATAACCGCTTTGACATGGGCGCCTTCCAGCGTAAAGCGCCGCGCCATAATCAACCCGATATCACCGGAACCGATTACCACAACCTTTTTTCCCGGGAGCCAGCCTTCGATATTCATCATTTTTTGGGCCAATCCGGCCGGAAAAACACCGGCCGGGCGTGTGCCGGGAATCGAGATCATTTCCCGAGTCCTTTCCCGGCAGCCGGTGCACATAATCAAAGCCTTGGCCGCAATGGTTTCAAAAGCGCCGGGTTTCAAACAGGTTAATACTTTATCGGTGGTTAGATTGACCACAAAGGTTTGTAAGCTAACTTGAATGGCCGGGTGTGTTTGGATTTGCCGGATGTAGTGATCAGCAAACTGGGGACCGGTTAAGTCCTGTTTAAATTGACGAAGGCCAAAGCCAGGATGAATACACTGGTTTAAAATGCCGCCGAGAAATTGGTCGCGTTCAATCAGCAGGATGTCCGAGACACCGGCATCGTATGCGGAGAGCGCAGCGGCCATACCGGCCGGCCCCCCGCCTACGATGACGAGATCATGTTCTTGGAGAGTCACCGTTTTTTGGTTCTTTTTTTGCAGACGTGATTCACCCTGATGGGAAGCGAGCGTGTGTTTGGGGACTTCCACGGGTCGTGAATCTCCCCGACCCGCCTTGATTAATTCTGAACCTGGACCGCGTTTGGAGATTTGTGAATAGCGCAAACCGCGTTCTTCGTTGAGAATTTTCATAATCCGGGTGGTGCAAAAACCGCCGTGACAGCGGCCGGCTTGTGCACGGGTGCGGAATTTAATGCCATCCATGGTTTTGGCACCCCGTGCAATTGCGTCGCGAATTTCGCGGGCAGAAACCATCTCGCAGCGGCAGACAATATCACCGTATGCCGGATCCTGTTGTACCAGTTTTTTGGCTTCTTCCAAAGGGAGTGCAAAAAGATGGGTGGAAGCCGGACGGTGTGCGAGAAACGCCGCTTTGGGTTTCAGCTGCAGTCCGTGGGTTTGCAGCAGGTCACAGACATACCGTGCAATAGCAGGTGCTGCGGTTAATCCGGGAGACTGGATGCCTGCCACCTGGATAAACCCGGGAACCGCAGCTTCATGTCGGATAATAAAATCATTTCCAGCCACCGGTCGCAGCCCGGCAAAGTAGGCAATCAGGTCATGGGGAGAAACCGCAGGGAGCATTTTTTGGACTTGAGACAAAACCCGTGCCAGCCCTTCATCGGTTGTACTGAGGTCCTCTTTATCTGAGACGGATTCTGCGGTAGGTCCGATCATGGGATTGCCGTCTGAGGTTTTAATCATAAGCGTGCCTTTGGATGTCGGTGTGGGCAGCGGAAAGATCAAATGGTTGGCCAACGGCTCGCTTTTTTTATCCAGGAGATATTCCTCGCCTTTGCGGGGATGGATGACGATATCCGTGATACCCACCATACCGGCGATGGTATCCGCATAAAGACCTGCCGCATTGACCACATAACGTGAATGAAACATGGCGCCGGACTGGGTTTGAATGGCGAAGCCTGCATTTGTCCGGGAAATCGCAGTAACCAGCCGGCTGGTAAAAATTTCCACGCCGTTTGCTTGTGCATTTTCAGCCAAGTCATAGACCAGGCGATAGGGACTGATAATCCCGGCAGTGGGAGCGTAGAGAGCGGCCACAACGGCCGGGCTTAGGTTGGGCTCATGCGCATCCAACCAGGGTCGGTCCACGATCTGTAAATCAGGCACACCCAATTTTTCTGCATTCGTTTGGATGGCTTCCAGCCTAATACGATCCGTTTCATCAAAAATGACAATCAACTCACCGACCTCGACAAAATGGACGCCCAGATCTTGCGCAAGTTTTCGCATGAGGTGATTGCCCTGGACGCAGAGTTTGGCTTTGAGGGTGTGGGGTGGATTTTGGGTTCCAGGATGAACAATACCGCTGTTGGACTTGGAAACACCGAATGCCAATTCAATTTCTTTTTCCAGCAGACATACCGTCAAGTTGTATTGGGAAAGTTCCCGTGCCAGCGCGGTTCCGCTCACGCCACCGCCAATAATTAAAACATCATAAATTTTTTTCATACATTAGACCGCGTACGGCGAATCGCGTCTTGCCAGCCCTGGTAATAGCGGGCGGCGGTACGTTTGGGCATGCGAGGTCGAGAGACCTTCTCCGGTATCCAGAATTTTTTTATGGCAGCGGCATTCGGCCAAATTTTGACAGCCAGGCCCGCCAGATAGGCGGCGCCCAATGCGGTGGATTCAAGGTTGCGGGGACGTATGACGGGTTTGCCCAGGATATCAGCTTGGAACTGACAAAGAAACGGATTGGCTGTCGCACCACCGTCCACCTGCAGGGAGGGGATTTTTAGATGGGATTCCTTCAACATGGTGTCCAGTACATCTTTGGTGGCATAGGCCATCGCTTCCAAGGCAGCTCGTACCAGATGGGACGGGCCGGAACCGCGGGTCAATCCGCAGATCATTCCCCGCGCGTCCTGGTCCCAATAGGGAGTACCCAGACCAACAAAAGCAGGGACCAGATAAACGCCCTCATTGGACGTGAGACGCTGCGCCATTTTTTCCGTCTCACGGGCATGGACAAAAAGTTTGAAATTATCGCGCAACCATTGGATCGCGGCTCCGGCAATAAAAATAGCACCTTCCAAAACATAAACCGGCTGGCCACGCCCATCACATCCCAAGGTGGTAATCAAACCGTGTTTGGAATGAATCCGTTTTTTTCCAGTATTGAGCAAGACGAAGCAACCAGTGCCATACGTATTTTTTATAGTACCGGGGGTAAAACAGGTTTGGCCGAAAAGAGCAGCCTGTTGATCGCCGGCAATACCGGCAATGGGGATGCCGGAAGGCAGCCGGCCATGACGGCGGGTATGTCCAAATAGACCGGAGGAGGGTCGTACCTGCGGGAGTAAAGAGAGCGGGATTTTGAATAATTTAAGGATATCTTTATCCCAAATACGTTTATCAATATTAAATAAAAGTGTACGCGCGGCATTGGTATAATCCGTCGCATGAACTTTACCGCCGGTGAGGTTCCAAAGCACCCAAGTGTCCGTGGTGCCGAAGCAAAGCCGGTCTTGTTTGGCCAGGTGTTTGGCCTGCAAATTATGTTTGAGCATCCATTCGATTTTGGTTCCGGAAAAATAAGCATCAATCGGAAGACCGGTGCGCTTGCGAAAAAAATCAGGCAGTCCTTTTTGGCGGCTCAATGCTTGACAGCGTGCTGCGGTGCGGCGGCACTGCCAGACGATGGCATTGCCGATAGGTTTTCCGGTTTTGCGATCCCACAAGACAGTGGTCTCACGCTGATTTGCGATGCCGATGGCGGCAATGTCGACCTGGGGTTTTTGGCTTAATACGGATTGGATGGTTTGCCGGACACTGGACCAGATTTCATCAGGGTTATGTTCGACCCATCCCGGGTGTGGAAAATATTGTGGAAATTCCTGATAGGCGTTGGCAATGGGCTTGCCAAAACGGTTGTATAAAATGGCCCGGCTGCCGGTAGTGCCTTGGTCAATGGCAAGAATCGCCTGCATGGCCCCCCCCTGTACAGTGTAAAGAAGCGTGGTGTTAAATCCGGTTTTTATTATAGCACAGCAGAAAACCATTTTACCAGCCGGTGTGGTTTGGATGAGCAAAAATATTCCTGCTTATCCAAACCTATATGTATTGTTTTTTATAACAGGAGACGGACACGAAATATTCCGTCGGTGAATAGGGCCGGCGGTGTTTCAAATGAATAGTAAAGATTAATTGGTGAGTGTGTTCATATAGAGCGCTTGCCGGTCTCCCGCGAGTTCAATGAGAAGATTTTCCAATTCTTCGGAGGGAGATGTCTCCATGGGCAGCAGCTCCAGACCCAGATGGGTTTGCCAGTTTTCTTCATCCCAATATCCCCAGCGGATAATACCATGGCCGTTGATTTCGGAAAAAGGATTCGGCAAATTCAAATCATAATCAATTAAACGCGCGGTTATTTTGATTAATCGAAACGGCAGGCTGATATGCATACCGCCCAAGCAGAGGTTGGCCACCTTGCCCGATGAGGAGATCACCAATTCATTGCGATGGTTACGGATTTTGCATTTGATGGGAATATCGACATCAAGACGAGTAAATTTTCTTCGCTGGATCATGGTGTGAAATTCCTCCCAAAGGTTGACGGTTTTTTTGCTTATTTAAAGTATCGGTTATGGGAGGAAAAGATTGATTTTTTTAGGATACTTTCACAGCAGCTTGGTTTTGTGTTTGCCGGTGCCCTGTCACGGATTATTCGCCTTGATTAAGGTTTCACGAGTCCGGCCCGATAATACAAGTGTGCATTTTAGCGGTTGCATCCGGAGCGTTGCGGCCTTTTATATTTTCAGGAGAACAACACATGGCATCCAATCCGCAAGAAGAACTGAAACGCATGAATAAGCGTAAATACAAACAGCTGCTTTCCGCCCATGATCCGGAAAAAATTTTAGGTATCCTGGGGTGCAAAATCCCCGGATTTTTGGATGAAAAAGAAATATTTCACGCCATCTTACGGCAAATGGTAAAAACCTCCCAGGCCCGGATCGGAATATTACTAACCATAGAAGAAGAACGCAGACAATTTGTCTTTTCTGGTGCTCAGGGGATCCATCTTTCGGAACAAACTGTGGAGAGTTTTGCCTGGTCGCTTAGGACCATGCAGGGGAAACTCAAAGAGGGATATGAAAAACCACAATTATTTACTAGTGCTGAGATTGCAAGACGAAACGACTTCATATTTGAGCGGTCCATGGGATTTCAATCGCTTTTTTATCAGCCGCTGGGCATTGAAGGGCATGTATTCGGTGCCGTCCTGCTGGGCAACCGGGAAGCGCGCGTAAATTTTTCCAGCGAGGATATGCGCCGGATCAAAGCATTGCTACCCATTGTTTGCACTGAGATGGAACGCATCTGGCTCTATCGCGAGTTACAAAGTATGGCCATTAATATGATTCATGCGTTTGCCAGTGCGATTGAGGCCAAGGACACCTTTACGCGCGGGCACTCGGAGCGGGTGACGAAATTTTCCGTAGAGATGGCCCGGCTTTTAGGGTGGAAGAAAAAAACCCGGGAAGTTTTGCGAATGTCTTCCATCATGCATGATATTGGCAAGATCGGGGTCCCGGAAAGTATTCTCACCAAACCAGGAAAACTCACGGCACAGGAATACGCGGTGATTAAGCGTCATCCTGAAAATGGCGCAGAAATTGTGGGTAAAATTCCACAGATGCTGCAAACCCTTCCGGGAATTTTATGTCACCACGAACGGTATGACGGCAAAGGATATCCGCAGGGGATTGGCGGTAAGGATATTCCTGAATTCGGACGTCTTATCGCGGTGGCCGATGCTTTTGATGCCATGACCGGTACCCGCCCTTATCGTAACGAGCTATCCATGAATACAGCACTGGAGGAGTTACGCCGTCATCGCGGAACTCAGTTTGATCCTGAGATGGTGGATGTTTTTCTGCAAGCCTATTACACCGGCATTATTCCCTGAAGGACAAGTTCAAGAATTGAAAAACAGTTTAATCCGGAGCGGGCAGACAAGGACTTGTCCGAATATTTTTTTGATATCAAGCGGGGTTGATTTGAATCAATGCTGTGGTTTGGATGCCCGAATACGCTTGCGGATGATTCTTTGTCCCTGGCAGATACAGTTACGCCCGCCGCGTTTAGCCCGGTACAGCGCCTGGTCGGCGGCATCAATCAGATCTTCAGCAAATTTTCCATCCCGGGGGAAATTTGCGACACCAATCGAGAGCGAGACCTCTTTTAAATGGATTCCCTGCCGGCCGGTAAAGGGACGATCACCAAAGGTATGGGTAAGGCGCGAGGCTAAGATCAAGGCTTCCTGATTTTTGGTTTCAGGTAAAATGATGGCGAATTCATCCCCGCCGTAGCGTGCCACTTCATCCGATTGCCGGCAGGAATACTTTAAAAATTCGGCAATTTCTTTGATGAGAATGTCACCCTTGAGATGACCGTAGGTATCATTGAATTTTTTGAACCGGTCAAGATCAATGAACAAAAGGGTAAACGTGTGCTTGTAACGCTTGCTCCGATCCAGTTCATAACGCAGTCTTTCCTGAAAATAGCGGTGATTTAAAAGCCCGGTCATACCATCACGGTTGGCAAAGAGCAGCAGCGTATCCAGGTCTTCCTCCGGCAATATTTGCAGGGGTTGAAATTGATCGGCATGCTGTTCCATATAATCCAACACTGCGGCTTTCATACCAATCTCGCGTCCGATTTTTTTCGTCAGGTCTTTTTTATGCGCCACCAGCAAGTCCCAGAGTCGGCGTGCATCTTTTGGGGGGAAATATTTATGGGTTAGTGCGTAAAGCAATTCAACAAAAAGAGCTTTGGATTTTTTAATACGCAGGGTTTCCAGAGTAATCCAGAGTTCGCGCGGAACGGTTTTGGGTTTGCCTGCAAAGTAATCCAGCACAGCAAGATCCTTGGATAACCAGCGGGCAAAATCGCGTTCCTCTTGGAGCATGGAGAAATCATGATCCAGCAAATTTCCCTTGGTCTTCATTCGGGATCGAGGGGTTGCTGATTTTTTTGTTTTTTTCATGGGCTGCCCAGCCTCTCGCAAGCAAGTGACACCATGGTGGCGCATCAACCGTGTTCATATTCTCTTTATTATAAGAAATAATACGGCGGGTGTAAAATTTTTTTTTAATATACCACCCCGAAATCACCGGCTTAAAAGCCGGAGATTTCGGTACAGCCGGGAATAGAAAAGAGAGAGCCCGAAGTCAGGGGTCCCTTGCACAAAAAAATGTAATATTATGTGTGCGCGAGCCATCTAATATAGATATAATGGGTTGGATTGGGGGCGTATGCTTTTAAAGAATCGTATAAAAAAAATCGCCATTACATTAACTTCAGAACAAAGCATTCATCTTTTTATACTGCTGTGTGCGGATGGAAGCATTCAGCGTATGGGTAGTGGAAAACTGGATACCGTGGAGAGCGAGATGTATTCAGATACTATGGAGGTAGATGTTTTTTATCGTGTGATGTCTCTGATTCCGGAGAAAATGACAAAGCAGGGAGGGGTTTTTGAGACGCCCAAACGGAGCGGCAGGTTGTGTGAGATGGATATTGTATTAGCGGACCGAATGGAGAAAGAAATTATTGGTTATCGGTTCCTCTATGGCTCTAAGTCTCTAGGGTTGCCCAAGGAGATTAGCAAATTACTGGAGGGAATTCTTTTGTACACAGACACGTGGTATCAAGCCAAAAAAGCGGAAAGTAGAAAAAAGAAAAAAACACACTGATGTTATACTTATGAGAATATTCCGGAGATAGAGCGAATTACTAGTTTAAAAAAGATTACTCCTTACAGTATAGCGGCTAGTATATAAGTGTTTGTCTTGTGAAGCGTTTTGTGAAGGGGATACATGTGTTCATCTACAAATAAACACCTTAAAAATAGGGGTTATTCAGGTTTCGTCCGGTGACACATAGAAAACCAGTCTGAAAAATAAGCAGATACAATGATATCGATAAAACAACACATCATTTTCTTTTATTTGCACAGCAAAATCAAAGAACCGGTGAAACGTGTTCATCTGGTAGACTCCTGAAAATGACATGTATTAAGCTGCGGTTGACGAACAGTACACATTGAACCGGAAAAAGCTGTTTGTAAAAAAATCAGGGAAAATAGTTTGACGCGATACTATACATAGTGTATAGTATTTAAACTTATACAAGTTGTATAACTAACCTCGCAGCAATCGTTGCGCGACAAGGAGTTGTTTACCATGACCAGGCCTTCACGAAAAACCGATGACAAACTCGTTGCAGCTGCGATAGCAATGCTTCCGAAAACCGGTTTTTCCGGGTTGAAAATGCGGGCGGTTGCCGGGAAAGCCAAAGTTAATCTCGGAATGTTTCATTACCATTTTAAAAATAAGGAAGCTTTTATTGAGCGGGTGGCAGCTGAATTATATGAACGGTTTTTCCAAACATTTACGCTGGAAGTCGAGACCGGTGCGGACTCCGGGGAGCGATTACAAAATGCCATTAAAAATTTGGCCCGGTTCGCCCGGGATAACCGAAGCCTGCTACTGGCACTGATGCGGGATGTCATGGACGGTAATCAGCAACTTGTACGCTTGTTGGAGTCCTTTATTCCGCGTCACGGGATTGTAATTCTTAAGCTTTTACGGGAATGTCAGAAACAGGGCACCATCAGCAACCTGCCTTTGCCGGTTATCATTCCTTATATGATAGGGAGTATGATAGGGCCGGTATTCCTGACAGCGCTACTCGAACAAGTCCGGCTGCGCCAACCGTATGATTTTCTCAAAAAATTTGCAGTTCCATTGATTCTTTCGGACACCAGTCTGGATAAGCGGCTTACGTTTGCATTCCGCGGAATAGCGTCCCAAGTCACACAGGAACTGGTGGATAAAAAGTGGGAGCAGCAGGTGGACCGGTTTGTCAAAGACTTGGAGCGTGAGCAAAAAAGGATGGGCCAAAGATAAAAAGCGAAGACAGTTCAAGGGCAAAAGAAAAAAAGGACAAGGAGTGCATGATGAAGAAATTTTTTTTGGTGAGCAGCCTGCTAGTTGTCCTGGCAACAAGGGTAGCGGCACAACCTCCGATTTTTACGTTGCAACTGGATGACGCGGAAGCGCAGGCACAGGTTTTTTCACCGGCCCTCAAGGCAGCGCAGCAGGAAACAACTGCGGCCTTGGCCAAAGCGGCAAGTCAGTCCGCCCTCTTATGGCCTCGCTTAAGTCTGGAGGGGAGTGCACGCTATATAACGGAAATTCCTGAATTTGAGCTGGCGCTGCCGGTACCCAATGCAACTCCCATGGTGATTACCATGGGAGATCATATGAACTATTCAATCGGCGTTCAACTGGGATGGAAGCTATGGGATTCTTTTGCGATCCAAGGCATGGTCGCGGCACTGGGAAAGAGCGCAGAAGCCAAAGCGCTGGAAATCCAGGCGATTCGGCGGAATGTTTTATTGAAAACACGGCTGGCATATTTTCAGACGCAATTAGCAGTGGAACAGGTTGGAGTATTGGCAGAAGCCCTGTATTTGGCCCAGGCACAAAACCACGATATCCGTGTCAAGTCAAACGCCGGGGCTTCTTCACGGATTGACAGCCTCGCAAGCCGGATGGATGTGAATGAACGGAAAAAACAATTACGTGAGGCCAGGACAACCCTGGCAGAGACACTGCATCAATTGTTGCGTCTTACCGGGCAGACGTATGACCTGGATATCCAGCTGCCCCTGGGCAGCGAGGTTAAACCGCATCTGTTAAAAATAATTTCCCAGCCAACCGTTTTATTGCAGCTTGATTCCATGGCAAAGACAAAGAAAAAATTAGCCACACTACCGGCCAAAGCGGTAATCAGACAGCATCCCAATATTCAGGCGGTGTTGAAAAAGGTTGAAGCGGCAAATCAGATGGCACGCAGCGCAGCGGCAGGTTATTGGCCCCAAATAGCGGTTTATGCCAAGAGCAGCCTGGACTATCCCAATCAGGCGGCGGTTGAGCAGGTCCGGCAAAATACTGCGGGTGCGTCTTTGAGTTGGACACTGTGGCAAAAAGGACATACCAATGCTCAAGTGCGTGAACAAAAGGCGCGGGCACGGGCGGGAGAAAATTTTCAGGTACAAATAGAAATGGATTTGGGATTGGCGTGGGATATGGCCAGGGACCGCGTTGCCCAGTTGACGGATGTCCAAAAATTGAATCAACAAATCGAGGCGGATGCCCGTGAATTGGTACGTCTGGTTTATGCGGCTTATCGTGCCGGACGTGTAAACTACCTTGAGGTACAGTCAGCCAATCTACGGGTTTTACAAGCCGGTACGCAAACGGCGGTGACAGAAGCGCAACTGCTTATTCAGCTTGCTTTGCTCAACAGTTTATACGAAGGGGAGACGGGAAATGAAAAACTCAAATAAAATCAGAACAGTCATGGTCCTGCTCGTGCTCACGGGGATCGGGATTACGCTTTGGTGGTTTACCCGGCCGGGACCTTTTTTATATGCCGGAACCGTAGAGGGGATTGAGGTTACGTTGTCAGCCAGAGTGGCGGGAGTGATTGAAGACATTGCGGTCATAGAAGGGAGTGCGGTCAAGGCAGGGCAAATCCTGATAACGTTGGCCGGAGAAGATCTAAAATTATCTGCAGATCTGGCTGCCAAAGAGTATCGCAGGGCACAGCGTCTTTTAAAAAGCGGCGCCTTGCCAAAAGCGGAGTATGACAAAATTCAATTTCACTATGAGAAAGCACAACTGGCAGTTACCTGGTGCACAATTCGTGCACCCCGGGCCGGCCGGGTTGAGAATATTTATAAAGAATCCGGTGAGTTGGTTGGACCGGGGGTACAACTTTTATCACTCACCAATAGTGAAACAATCTGGGTGTTCGTGTATGTAGCGCAGCCGAAACTGGCAGGACTCTCCCAGGGGAGGGAAGTACACGGGTTTCTGCCGGAAATGCCGGGAAAAATTTTCAAAGGTAAAATAGCCATGGTACGGGACCAAGCTGAGTTCACACCGAAAAATGTACAGACGCGTAATGAGCGGACACGTCTGGTCTACGGCGTGAAGATTATGTTTGATAACCCGGAGAGGCTATTGAAGCCGGGGATGACACTTGAGGTGATCCTGCCGGAAAAATGAAATGGTGGTAAGCAGGGGCACGGCTTGCCGTGTTCCTATAACTATAGATACAGGATGTAGTAGAAATGACTCAGATCAGTATTCACGTTAAAGACGTACATAAAAACATGGGTGCCACACCGGCCTTGCAGGGTGTTTCCACTGTGTTTGCACCGGCCAAACTGCACGGACTTATCGGACCGGATGGTGCCGGTAAAACGACGCTGCTTCGAATTTTGGTCGGGCTGCTTTCGCCGAACCAGGGTGCAATCAATTTCTTCAAAAAAAAACAGCTGATCGCCTTTGACCGGATTCGCCCCAAAATTGCTTATATGCCGCAACAACAAAGCTTATATGCGGATCTTTCGGTAGGAGAGCATCTGGAATTTTTCAAAGATTTATATGTGATCCCTCAAGAGGCGTATAGGCTGCGTCGCGCTGAGCTGCTGCACATGACCCGGATGGAACCTTTTCAGAATCGGCAGGCCGGGAAATTATCCGGTGGCATGTACAAAAAACTTGGATTGATGTGCGCCCTTTTACAGTCACCGGATATTCTTTTTTTAGATGAGCCGACAAATGGTGTTGATCCGATCAGCCGGCGTGAATTTTGGGAAATGCTTTATCAATTGCTAAAGAAAAACATTCTCATTATTGTTTCCACCGCCTATATGGATGAAGCGGAGAGGTGCAGCCGGGTCCATGTCTTGGAGGAAGGGAAAATACTTGCCGCCGGGGAACCGCGGAGCATCCTGGAACATGCCGGAGTGAAAAATTTTGAGGCGCTATTTTTAAAGATCGCCGGGACGGGGAAGTAATGGGCAAGCCAAGACCGTTGGCGGTGATGGTCAACAATTTAACGATTCGCTTTGGGGACTTCACGGCCGTAAATCATATAAATTTTTCCGTACGGCAGGGAGAGGTTTTTGGATTTCTGGGTGCCAATGGCGCCGGTAAAACCACGACAATTCGCATGTTGTGCGGGCTGCTGGTTCCCGATGAGGGCGAGGCCGTGATTTCCGGGAGTAGTATTCATGATAATGTCCAAGACATTAAAAGCAAGGTTGGCTATATGTCGCAGCGCTTTACGCTCTACCCCGACCTTACCGTAGCGGAAAATCTTTCATTTATCGCCCAATTACGAAAACTGGAGACCCGTCATTTTGATGCGCGCCGGCAAGAACTATTTGCATTTATTGGTTTTAATCACCCGGAAAGCACTTTGGTGAAAAATTTGCCGGGCGGTGTCAAGCAACAGATGTCTTTGGCAGCGGCTATTTTGCATGATCCGGAAATTATTTTTCTGGATGAACCGACCGCCGGTGTTGCTCCGCAGATTAGGTCCCGGTTTTGGAAGTTGATAGGAAAACTCGCAAAAGGCGGGAAGACTATTTTTGTGACAACTCACTACTTGGACGAGGCTGAGCAGTGTGATCGGATTGCGCTGATGCGGGATGGGGAAATTATTGCGCTGGACACACCAAAAAAATTAAAGCAGAAAACATTTCCTGAGCCGCTCTTGGAAATTGAGCCCCCCGTGGGTGCTTCCCGGGCCTGGATGGAAAAATTGAAAGTAGATCCGGCCACAGCAACCATCCAACCCTATGGACGGCGATATCATGTTTTGGTTAAAAATGAACCGGCATGGAAAAAAATAATCCGGAAAATTCCGAAAGCCTATCGGGTACAGATAATTCAGCCGTCTTTGGAGGATGTGTTTATTCGTCAGGTGGAAGGAGACAGGCGATGAACAACGGGTTCCGCTGGGGGCGTGCATTCTCCATTGCACGCAAAGAAATACGGCATGTCATGCGTGACCCTTTTACCCTTGCCTGGTCACTCGGATTACCGCTGATTCTGGTGGTTTTTTTTGGCTATGCCATTGATTTTAATGTTCGTGATGTTCAACTTAATATCGCAGATGGGGATAAGTCCCGGGCATCGCGGGAGTTGCTCCAGCAATTTTCCAGCTCGCAATATTTTCGGCTTAAACAAGTCAATCCGGGACAAAACGTACGCCGGGATTTGGATCAAGAAAGAAGTAAAGGTGTCCTGGTTATTGAACCGGGTTTTGGCCGGGCGGTGGGCGAGGGCGTACCCGCGTCAATTCAGCTGTTGCTGGACGGGGCGGATAATTCCACGGTGGGAATTATCCTGAGCTATGTGACCGGCATTCAGCAGGCAACGCAAGAAAAATTGTTCGGCAGCAGCCGGTCACTGCCCATTAAATTGAAAAGCCGGTTTTTATTTAATCAGGAACAAAGCAGTCAATGGTTTGTGGTGCCCGGCCTGGTTGTGATCGTGGTGGGTTTGCTGTCTGTTTTGCTGACATCGCTTACCGTCGCGCGGGAATGGGAGACCGGGTCTATGGAATTGCTTTTGAGTACACCGGTCAAACCTCTGGAAATTATTTTGGGAAAATTGACGCCTTATTTAGTGCTGGTGTTAATTGGTGTCGGCATGGTTTATGTCATTGCCCGGGCACAATTTGCAATACCGTTTCGCGGCAGTCATACACTGTTTATTGTCGGGATTATTTTATTTTTAGCCCAATGCCTGGCGCAGGGCCTGCTTATCTCAGTGATAACACGCCAGCAGCAATCGGCCATGATGCTGGCGTTTATTACCGGGTTACTGCCTACGCTATTGCTATCCGGTTTTATTTTTCCGGTTGAAAGTATGCCTGTTTTTTTTCAGTATTTTACGTATAGTCTGGCACCCCGGTGGTTTATGGTGGTCAGCCGTGGTCTTTTTTTGAAGGGGGCAGGTATTTTTGAATTGGCAGAACCTATGATTATGCTTTTGGTGCTTACGATTATAACGATTGTAATTGCCCTGAAATATTTTAAAAAGGATTTGGAACCGTGAACGCCACGATTAAAGGTTTTATTAAAAAGGAATTTATTCATGTGCTGCGCGATAAACGTATGTGGGTTCTTTTATTTATCTCTCCGATTATTCAATTGACGCTTTTCGGTTATGCAATCTCCAATGAAGTGCATAATATCCGGCTGGCGGTACAGTTTGCCCCAGGGGATGTCATTGCGCAGAAGCTTACGCAGCGCTGTTTGGCATCCGGTTGGTTTATTCCAGCCAAGAGCGGGGGTGACCCGTATTTGTTGGTTCAATCCGGCCGGGCCGAGGCCGTGTTGGTGGCTCCGCCCGGCGGCGTGACCAAGTCCTTGCGTAGCGGTCAAGGTGAAATCCAGGTATTGTTGGATGCGACCAATATGATACGGGCACGCAGTATTGAGCAATATATCCAGGCGATTGTTCTCGAGGTTCTCTTGGAGGAGTTTCCACGGCAGACCATGCAGCCCTTTTTAAATGTTGACATACGTGTGCTTTACAATCCAGCCATGAAAACCGCTTATTTTCTTGTCCCAGGTGTCATGGTGGTGCTGTTGTGTCTTCTTACCATCATCATGACCAGCATGTCAATTGTGCGTGAGCGGGAAATGGGGACCTTTGAAACTCTGGTCACAGCACCGATTCATAATTGGGAAATTCTTTTTGGGAAAACACTTCCTTTTGTTATTTTAGCTTTGGCGCAAGTCACCTTGATCCTGATTGCCGCAGTGCTGATTTTTGGATTACCCATGCAGGGTCCGCTGTGGAAATTTTACCTGGCTGCCTTAATGTTTATCTGCACCACGGTAGCGGTTGGGACCATGATTTCCACCATTTCCCGCACACAGCAACAAGCCATGATGGGAAGTTTTCTTTTTATGTTTCCCGGAATCCTGCTCTCCGGCATGATGTTTCCTCTGGAAAATATGCCTAAGGTAATTATTGGAATTTCATACCTAAATCCGTTAAGATATTTTTTGACCTTGTTGCGAAATATTTTACTTAAAGGCGGAGATAACTGGGTTTTTTGGACAAATTTGAGTGTTATGGCAATCCTGGCGGTCATTGCCATAGCCTTTTCTTTCTACCGTTTCCGCCAGACATTGGATTAATAAATTGCGTAAATTCCTTTAAAAGTGCACATTTTTTTGATTAGTACGTGATACTGGGAAATAAAATAATGGAAATTTTGAAAAGTAGACAGATAAAAAAAGTGTTCAATAAATTATGCAAACACGAGCAGTGGTGATGAGGGTAAAATAGGATGATTAAAAAAAAACACGGAAAGTAAAGCATTATTTTGCCCAAAAAAATTCTATCAGGTGCATAAAATAAAATACAAAAACACGGAAACAATATTTGACAAGGGATTATCCAGGTGATAAAGTGCGAATCACGGGGTTGATTTTAGTTTTTTAACAGGATCACACGTTATTCAAACCAGGAGGGGTACATTTCCATGTCTGTTCAAGGAAAAGTAAAATGGTTTAATGCAGCAAAGGGCTATGGTTTTTTAGAGCAAGAAGACGGTAAGGATGTATTTGTGCATTTTTCAGCAATTGAGTCTGATGGGTTCCGCACACTGAACGAAGGTGATGCTGTTCAGTTTGAGGTTGTTGAGGGTCCTAAAGGCGCTCAAGCAGCCAATGTAAAAAAAGCAGACTAAAGTATAATTGAAGTATTGAGTGTGAATTATCGGTCCCAAAAAATTGGGGCCGATTTTTTTTTGCAAAGAGCCCATCTTCTGCATACTGCGCTTGCGAGATCCCAGCCAATCCGGGCTCTATGAATCATTTGGACGGCACTATATCATCCGTTTAACGCAAAATGACGAGCTTGCCTTTACGCGATCCCGAAACAGAGCGAATGACATATAAATAGACACCTGAAACGACAGAGTGTTTTTTACTGTTGGCCAGATTCCAAACGACCCGGTTTCCGGGATCATCCTTCACAATTTTTTTTACCAAACGTCCGTCCAAAGTATAAAACCGAATAACTGCTTTTTCCGGAAGGTTCATGAGTGTGACGGTATGGCTCACACTGAGGTCAGCGCGGAAAGGATTGGGATAAACAATGACCGCATTCAAATCCGGGGCCGCTAATACGGGGGTGGACGTCAGGGTAATGGTAGGCGACAAGGTGGCGGTTCGCGTGATGGTGACAGTCGGGGAAATGGTCGAGGTTCTTGTGATGGTACATGTCGGGGTGATGGTGCGTGTCAGGGTGACGGTTGCGGTCAGGGTAATGGTATGGGTGACAGTATAAGTCGGTGTGACTGTCGGGGTATGGACAGGAGAATTGGTTGAAGTCAAGGTGACAGTCGGTGTTGCCGTATAGGTGGCAGAGTTGGTCAAAGTGGGTGTGGCAGTAAAGGTCGGCGTGTAGGTCGGTGTCACAGTCAGGGTCGGTGTATGGGTCGAAGTGGGTGTGGCAGTAAAGGTCGGCGTGTAGGTCGGTGTCACAGTCAGGGTCGGTGTATGGGTCAGTGTGGGTGTGGCGGTATAAGTCGGTGTATGGGTCGGTGAGGGTGTCAAGGTGGCGGAATGGGTCAGCGTGGGTGTGGGTGTAAAAGTTGGTGTCTGTGTTGGTGTTGTTGTTAGCGTGGCGGACTGTGTCGCAGAAGGGGTGATGGTATAAGTCGGTGTATGTGTGCCTGATGCTGTCAGGGTTGCGGTTGGCGTGACAGTCGGCGTTATTGTCGACGAGGGTGTTATGGACGGGGTGACAGTCAAGGTGGATGAAGGCGTGGCGGTGGGTGTAATGGTTGGTGTGCCGACAAAGATCTCGGTACCGGCAGAAGAAAAACCGCCCGGGCTATTTTGATTGCTGTACTCGGTTTGGATCCAATCTGAACTTTTGGTGCTGCTGAGAATGCGGACCTCATCCAGCTGTCCATTGAAAAATTGTGCTTGGCTGGCGGTACGGTTGCCAATATAGAGATCCGTGGTGACACTGGCGAGGGTATCGATCGTGCTGTCATCCATGGACAACGCTGTGCCGTCTACAAAAAAACTTACAGTGGTGCCATTGACCACACTCACCACATAGTGCCAATTGGTATCTAAAGTATGATCTTCATAAGCGTAATTTCCGTTGGCATCACCGTAAAAAAGAAAATAATCCGAACCCGGTCGGAACGTGATCCCATAGCCGGTGTTGTCGTAAATAGAATTTTTGTGGAAGACAAGGCCGGTATTGGAATCTGGAGAATTTACATTGTCCAAATTCATCCAGAGACTGAGGGTAATATTTCCGGTTAAATCAAGCGAACTGTCATTGCCGCAATTAATGAATTCACTGCTGGTATAATCAAAGTTTAGACAATCACCAATTTGACCTGCCACGAGGTCGGATATTTCCATATTCTGTGAAGAGCCGTGGTTGCCGTGGGAAGTACTTTCGCTTACATCATCGGCAGATCCGGTGGGTATATCCTGCATGTGCCAGACGCCGCAGAATTCGCTCGGCCATGTTCCTGAATTATTGGCAACGCCCGATGCCGCGCCATAGTAAATATAAATCATGGTATTCGCGCTTCCTGACAGGGAGGGAATCCGGACCCAGGCCTCAAGTTCCTGATTACCGGAATCAAAGTGAACAATCTCGCGGTCAAGCGTGGTGGTTTCAGTTGAATCCATAAAGATGATATCCATACTGGCAGGGTTGGATTGTGTGCAGTGAGAGAAAAAGGCGGAATCCAGATTGGCTTCTGTGATAAGGACAGGAAAATTGGTATGGCCGGTCCCGGAGACCTGGCTGCTTTGGATCGTTATTAACTGTTTATAGCTGTAGGCAGCCTGGATAGAGACGGAAAGGAGCAGTAAAAATAATGTAGAAAGAAACAGTGTCTTCATAAAATTTTTACTCCGGAAGTCATTAACTTGATTCAAGCAAATTTTTGAATATTGCTATCGCAATATCACAATTTTGCCTTTGCGTGATCCGGAAACAGATTTAATGATATACAGATAGATTCCAGAGGCCACATCCGTTTCCTGTTCATTGGTCAGGTTCCAGACCAGACGGTTGCCCGGGGTATTTTTATTCAATTCCCGTATGAGATGTCCGTCCAGACTATAGAGCCGGATGATCGCTTGCGCCGGCAAGTTTATGAAGGTGACCATCTCCCGGGAATGAAGATCTGCCCGGTAGGGATTGGGATAGGTAATGACATTTACCAGGTTGGGCGCAGCCAGGTTGGGTGTCGGGGTCACTGTAACGGTCGGTGAATGCGAGGGTGTCGGCGAGACAGTTAAGGTCGCGGAAATCGTGGGTGTCGGTGATACGGTGGAGGTTATGGTGATTGTACGTGTAGACGTAATGGTGAATGTCGACGTTGGCGAAAAAATTGGAGAAGGCGTTGAGGTCAGTGTAATGGTCGAGGTATGTGTGATGGTCGAGGTATGCGTGATGGTGGCGGAAGGTGTTGCAGTGGGAGTCGGTGTGGGTGTGCTGGTCCGGGTCCCGGTCAGGGTAGGCGTTGCGGTAGGTGTGATTGTGGATGTGGGTGTGACAGACGGCGTATAGGTGGGTGTCCCTAAAAAAATTTCCGTGCCAACCGTATAAAAAGATCCCGGATCACTCTGGTTATTATATTCAGTTGTCAGCCAGTCATGATCACGGACACCATTGATTACGCGGATTTCGTCCAGGCTGCCGTCCCAGTAGTCGCTGTCACTTGTACTCCGGTCTGCGATGAGGAAGTTGGCAGTACTCGCGGTAATGGCGGTGAGTCCGCTATTGGACATAAACTGGTTTACACCATTAATATTCATGTCAGCGGTCGTGCCATTGATTGTAAAAACCACTAGAGTCCAGCTGGTGCTGGCACTGTAAAATTCATAGGCACGGTCGGAAGTATTTCCGTAAATGTAAAAATAATTGGAATTTGTGTTATAGGTCATGCTATACCCTTGTGCAGTTGTAAGGTCAACTTTACGCGAGACAATCCCCATATATGAATTGGGACTACTGGTACTATCCAGTTTGATCCAGGCGGAAATGGTAATCGTACTGGTGAGGTCCAGGGTACTGCTGTTTCCGCACGTAATATATTCATTTGATCCGTCAAATACCAGTGCATGTCCAATCTGGCCGGTAACATGATCACTAGCTTCCATATTTTGCGAGGAGCCGGCATTGTTATTTGTGGTGCTTTCATTAATATCCCCGACTGTGGCATTGGGTGTGTCTTGAAGATGCCAGACACCGCGAAATTCACTGGACCATGTCGCCGTATTATTAGCAACTCCGGAGGATGCACCGTAATATATATATATGATAGTATTCGCACTGGCATTGAGTGTGGGAATTCGGACCCAGGCCTCAAACTCCTCGTTGGCCTGATCAAAATGAACTATTTCACGGTCCAGGACCGTTGTCTCCGTTGAATCCATGAAAATAATGTCCATACTGGCTGGATTAGATTGGAGACAGTGTGTGAAAAAAGCAGTATCCAAATTAGCTTGTGTAATAAGCACTGGAAAACTGAATTTATTAGAACCGGGAATTTCACTGCTTTGTATTGTTAGTGCGCGTTTGTAGGTATAGGCAGCCTCAAGTCCGTTGGCTAGCAGAAAAACAATTGAAATACTTATCAAAAAACACTTCATAATGAGTTCTTTATTCTCCTGTTTAGTTATAGTTAGTGTAACTATTATTAAGTATAGCAAAAGGATTGCTATTTTGAAAGGTGTGACCAAAAATCTAGTAGAAAAAGAAGAACGCGCTGTATAAAAATAAAGCAGCAACAAAGTAAAAATTTAGTTGACAAAGAAAGAAAAAACTAATACTATTTGCAAATGATTATCAATTGCAAGCAAGAGAACAAAATAGAGCCTTACCGGCTCACAAAACAGCGCAAAGTGATTCTGGGAGAGATGAAAAAGATGCACGATCATCCGACAGCAGAAGAGTTCTATGACAGAATCAAGGGAAAATTACCAGGAATAGGGCTATGTACGATTTATCGTAATTTGGAGAAATTTCAGGAACTCGGGCTTATTCAGAGAATCAAAAGTATTCCTGTCCGGTATGATAGCAATATTCAGCCGCATAATCATATTAAATGTATTCGCTGCGGCAAGGTTGAGGATGTGCCGGAAGTGATTCAGTTGGATGTAGCCATGATTGAAAAAACAGGGTACAAGCTCCATGCTTTTAATCTGGAGATCAATGGCATCTGCAAAGCCTGCCAAGACCATAACCACTAAGGAGGAAGAGAATGGCGGAATTGAAAGGAAGTAAAACCGAGAAAAATCTTTTAACCGCATTTGCAGGAGAATCACAAGCAAGAAACCGTTATACCTATGCAGCGTCGAAAGCTAAAAAAGAAGGGCTGGTCCAAATTTCAGCTATTTTTGAAGAAATTGCAAACCAAGAGAAAGAGCATGCCAAACGACTCTTTAAATTTTTGGAAGGCGGAGAGGTGGAAATCAGTGCTGCATTTCCGGCAGGTGTGATTGGTGATACAGCTGCCAACCTGGCCTCGGCAGCTGCCGGTGAGCACTATGAGACAACCGAGATGTATCCTGCTTTTGCCAAGATTGCCCGCGAAGAAGGTTTTGAAAATATTGCCAAGGTCTTTGATGCCATTGCCATTGCGGAAAAAAATCACGAAGACCGCTACAATGCACTGGCAAAAAATTTGCAGGATGGAGCAGTATTTAAAAAATCAAAAAAAGTAACCTGGGTATGTAGAAATTGTGGTTATGTGCACGAAGGCGAGGTTGCACCGGAAGGCTGCCCGGCGTGTGCGCATCCGCAAGCACATTTTGAAGTATTGGCGTGGAATTTTTAAAATAGTCATCTTACCTGTGAGGGTTTTAAAAGGAGAAAAAAATGGGAACCAAAAGTTTGGAAGTCTATAAGTGCGGGGAATGCGGCGGGATTGTTGAGGTGCTGCACGGCGGCGCCACACCGGTTTGTTGCGGAACACCGATGAAAAAGATTGAGGCGGGGGTTGTGGATGCTGCCAAGGAAAAACATGTTCCGGTAGTTGAAAAAAACGGGGACGTTGTACGGGTGGTATTGGGCAGTGTGCCCCATCCCATGGAAGAGAAACATTATATTGAGTGGATTGAGCTGGTTGCCGATAGTGTTAGTTATACCCGGTTTCTCAAGCCCGGGGATGAACCGAGGGTTGAATTTACGGTGAAGGCTGAGAAAATAACTGCCCGGGCTTATTGTAACCTGCATGGTTTGTGGGAAGCTGCGGTTTAAATAGATCAGCAGGCATATTTGAATTTTTGATTTCCGGAGCAGGGGAGTTGAATTGGTAGTGCAGGGATCTCGGGATTTTGTGTAAGGTTTTGAATGGAGGGTGGATTAGCATGAAAGCTGTTGAAATTAAACCGGGGATTTATTGGGTGGGTGTTAAGGATTGGAATCTGCGTGATTTTCACGGTTACAAGACCCAGCGCGGCTCCACCTACAATGCATATTTGATCATAGATGAAAAAATTGTTCTGGTCGATACGGTCAAAGCGCATCTTGCGGACGAAATGTTTGCCAGGATTGCGAGCATTGTTGATCCGGTGAAGATAGATATTGTGGTGTCCAATCACGTAGAGATGGACCACTCAGGGTGTCTTGGCGAAGTGGTCAAACGGGCGCCCAATGTGGAAGTGCTGACGTCGACCAATGGTGAGAAGGGATTAAAACTCCATTTTGACACTTCTGCCTGGAATATGCGGGCTGTGAAAACCAACGAAGAATTATCCATTGGCAAGCATACGCTTAAGTTTGTACATATGCCTTTGGTTCATTGGCCTGACTCCATGGCAACCTACGTCCCGGAGGCCAAACTGCTTATGCCCAATGATGCGTTTGGCCAGCACATTGCCACTGAGGGCATATTTGAAGATGAGACGGCCAAAGATGTTGTGATGGAAGAAGCGGCTAAGTATTATGCCAATATTATTCTGCCGTATGGTGCACAGGTGGACAAAGCCTTGACAGCGCTTTCCGGCCTGGAGTTTGACATGATCGCCACCAGCCACGGATTGATTTGGCGGAAGTATTTTACGGAAATTATTGAGAAGTATAAATTTTGGACTCAGTATAAAACAGTCGAAAAGGCGGTTGTGATTTATGACACCATGTGGGGCGCGACGGAGACCATGGCGCATACGGTCAAGTCGGCGTTTGAAAACATGGATATTCCAGTTGTCATGCGCAGCCTCAAGCATATGCATATTTCTGATCTGGTTGCCGATGTTTTGGAAGCGCGGTATATTGCACTGGGATCCCCAACATTGAATAATATGATGCTCCCCACCATGGGAGCATTTATGACATATATTCGGGGATTGAAGCCGCAGAATAAAAAAGCCATGATTTTCGGTTCTTATGGATGGAATCCCAATACCATGAAAGAGCTGGAAACCTGGGTCCGCGAGATGGGCTGGGAATTACCCGGCTCGGTGGTGAACGCCAAGTATCGCCCCACATCGGAACTCCTTGCGCACTTGCGTCAGACAGTAGGGCAGCTAAAGGATTCGTGAGATTACAAAGGAGGCAGGAGGCATGAATAAAAATTTGGAAAAAGCGCTTAATGATCAGATTAATGCCGAGTTTTACTCCGGTTATCTTTACCTGGCCATGTCCGCATATTTTGAGGAACAGAATATGACCGGGTTTGCCGGCTGGATGTATGTCCAGTATCAGGAAGAAATCACCCATGCGGTTAAGTTTTTCCGCTATGTTTTGGAGCGGGGCGGAAGTGTCACACTGGATACAATTGCCAAGCCGGCGACCGACTGGAAGAATGCGGAAGAAGTTTTTGCCGAAGTCGTGAAGCACGAACACTATGTAACCGGTTTAATCAATAAGTTGGTGGATCTGGCTATTGCGGAGAAGGACCATGCCACCAATAATATGCTGCAATGGTTTGTTGCCGAGCAGGTTGAAGAGGAGGCCAATGTCGCGCAGATTTTCGGCCAAATTAAGATGGTTCAGGAATCCAAACAGGGATTGTATATGTTAAATAAAGAGCTGGGCCTGCGCGTCTTTGTGGATGCGACAGCCAAACCCACGGCATAAGCCGCTCAAATGGGAATGAAACCGACGCCGCAAGAATTAATCAAACACGAGCAGGCATTGGGTCTGCTTAATTACGGCATGTATATCGTTTCGTCACACGCGCAGGATAAGAAGAATGGTCAGATTATCAATGTGGCCTCTCAGGTGACGGCCGAACCCATGCAGGTGGTTATTTGTCTGAATAAACAGAATTTGACCCATGATTATATTACGCAAAGCGGTGTTTTTGGTCTTTCAATTTTGGAGCAGTCGACACCGTTTAAAGTTATCGGAACTTGGGGATTTAAATCAGGTCGTGATGTGGATAAATTTAAGGAGGCCGGTCATCGCGAAGGCAAAACCGGTGTACCGCTTCTTATCGATCATACACTGGCAACCCTGGAGTGTGAGGTGGTTTCATGCTGTGATGCCAACACGCATAGCCTTTTCTTGGGGCGGGTGGTCGGCGGAGAAGTTTTACGTGAAGGGGTTGCCCTAACCTATGATTACTATCGTCACGTGATTAAAGGTAAGGCATCTAAAAACGCACCAACCTTCCGGACGCAGGGGCACTAATGTCGTGTCTCACGCTGTTTGTACTGCATAAAAGTCATTGCGAGGAGCGGCGTACTGAGCCGATCCCTGAACTTTTCGGGAATGGTTTCCGGTATGCCGGAGGACGAGTGCACAATCTTCCAGGAAGCGTTTTCAGCATTGCACAACGAAAAAGCCAGGGAATGAATAGTGGGGCTGCTTGGAATACAGTTGGCTGGTTGAGTGAAAATTTCTTGTGCAGTACTGAAAACGCTCCCTGGAGAATTTAGACAGTACGGTCATCATTGGTGATGGCAGGTTGTTTATTAAACCATATGAGGTGACAAGATGCAAAAATATGTATGCGAAGTTTGTGGGTATGTTTACGATCCTGAAAAAGGCGATCCGGATGGCAACATAGCACCTGGAACACCTTTCGATCAGATCCCGGATGAATGGGTCTGCCCGGAATGCGGTGTGGGGAAGGATTCTTTCTCGCCGGCAGAGTAAGCTGATTTAGCAGTCACTTTTGTAGCAGGGCGGGACATCCGTCCTGCTGCATCTTTTTCTCACACCCTGGAAACCAGCCGGTATGGGAGAAGGTGGTTGAAGCAACCAGGTTCATCAGACGTCAATCCACGATATAGTTCCCATCTTCATTATTATTCATAGTTAGCGGTGTCAAAAAAAAACAGAGAGAAAATAATTTATATCCAAAGGCAGTAAAATTTTATAAAATGGCCAAACTGTCGGGGCTGCGAAACGTCCCAAATTTTCAAAATCTTTTCCGGTCGGGGAGGGTGTTATGAATCAGAAAGTGGTTATTATTGGAGCCGGTTCAGTGGGTGCGACCTTTGCTTATGCATTGATGCAGAGCCATTTGGCCCGCGAGATTGTGCTGATTGATTTAAATAAAGAAAAAGCCCAGGGGGAGGTTATGGACCTTCAGCAGGGGATCGCTTTTACACGTCCGGTAAATATTCGGCTGGGCGATTACAGCGACTGCCAAGATGCTGCTGCAATTGTAGTAACGGCCGGGGCCAAACAAAATCCAGGCGAAGACCGTCTCGCGTTGGCAGGACGCAATGCCGGAATCTTAAATACGATGATTCCGGAAATTATCAAGGACGGGTTTGCCGGTGTTTTAATTATGACCTCGAATCCCGTGGATGTCTTGACCCAGATGGCTTGGGACATATCCGGACTACCCCGGGAGCGTGTCATCGGGTCGGGCACGGTATTGGATAGCTCCCGGTTGCGGGCCTTGCTCTCGGAGCATTGTCAGGTTGATGCTGCCAATATTCATGCCATGATTATCGGAGAACACGGTGATTCTGAGGTGGCCGCATGGAGCGCAGCGACCATTGGCGGTGTACCGATCCAGCAATACTGTGAGGCGTGTGGTAGATGTGCTCCGGTGGATAAATACCCGCAACTTTTAGAGCAGGTGAAAAATGCGGCGTATGATATTATTCAACGTAAAGGCGCGACCTATTATGCGATTGGATTGGCCTTGGTTCAGATCGTGGGTGCGGTCTTGCGGGATGAGCACCGCGTTTTGCCGGTCTCCTATGTCATGCCTGCATTTGAAGGCATTGAGGATGTGGCGCTTTCCCTGCCGGCTTTAGTGGGCCGTAAGGGCGTGGAAAAAATTTTGAAGTTACCGTTGGCAGAGGCAGAGCAGGCGGCATTGCGCAAGTCCGCGTTTATTATTAAACAGAGTTATGAAAATATTCGCAGCCGGATTGCGAAAGTTTAGGAGATTGTTATCTATGGAACAGCCGTTGATGGAATTAAAAGGTGTTGCCGCATCGTCGGGACTGGCGGTCGGTCGGGTTTGTTTTTGGAGTGATCCGGAGGGAATCCCCCGGTATCCAATCAGTCCGGATCAAGTCAAAGCGGAGCTCCAACGCTTTGACGAAGCATTGGAGCTCTCGCGGCACCAAATTGAGAAGATGCGGCAGCGGGTGGAGCAGGAATTAGGGCAGGAAGAGGCGGCTATTTTTTCATCGCACAACCTGCTGCTGAATGATCCCTCACTTTATGCCAAGGTGGAGAAACGGCTGATCAATTTAGGCGTTAATCTGGAATCCGCGCTTGAGGAGACTATTGAAGAAATGGCCCAAATCTTTCTTAAAATTTCCGATGCCTATCTGCGGGAGCGGGTCAATGATTATCGGGACATCGGCCGCCGGGTCATGGATAATTTACTTTCTTATCAGCGGCAGTGCACAGTGGAGGAAGGTGAGCTGGTGGTGATGGTGGCACGCGAGCTGATGCCTTCGGACACAGTCCATTTTCACCGGCAGCATGTTGGTGCTTTTGTAACTGAGTACGGCGGGGTTTCCTCGCATGCGGCAATTCTGGCACGCTCGTTTCATTTGCCGGCAGTGGTGAGTGTTCCCGGGGCGCTTAAGCAAATTCGGAGTGGGGCCCAGGTACTGGTTGACGGCAATCGCGGAGTGATTGTGCTGGAGCCGTCAATGGCGCAGATTGAAGCTGCCCGGGAGGATGCGGCCCGCCGCTCCCAGGCGGTTTTACAGGTCCGCGAAGCAAAGCCGGCTGAAACGCTTGATAAAATCCTGGTCCGATTTTCCGCTAATCTGACGCGCGAGGATGAGGCGGAGGCGGCTCTGCGGGTCGGTGCGATGGGGGTGGGTTTATTACGTACAGAGTTTCTTTTTATGGACCGCAGAGAATTTTTGAGTGAGGAAGAGCAATACCTGGCCTACCGTCACGTTGTGGAAAAGATGGCACCTCATACCGTGATTATCCGGACACTCGATTTAGGAGAGGACAAGCATTTTGATTTCAACAATCCGGTTGACGAGGAAAAGGCAAGCCGTATTTTAGGCTGGCGCTCGATCCGTCTCTCGCTGGCGCATGAGCGTATCTTTATGGCGCAGCTTAAAGCGATTATGCGGGCTGCGGTACACGGCAAAGCGAAAATTCTGCTGCCTATGGTCAACGGGGTTGAGGAAGTTCGCCTTGTGCGGGAGATTATCGCCCGGGCAGCTGCAGAAATGTCCCGACAGCAGATTTCCCATCAGCCGGATGTTTCTTTGGGGGTGATGGTTGAGACCCCGGCCTCGGCATTTGCACCTGAGATCCTCTTGCGGGAAATTGATTTCATTTCCATCGGGACCAATGATTTGATTCAGTACGTGATGGTGGCTGACCGGACCTCGGATAAAATGCAGAAGTATTATCGGGCCGCATCCCCAATTATAGTAAAACTTTTACAGGATATTGCCCAGGTGAGCGCCGCGTTGGACAAAGATGTAAGCATTTGCGGCGAACTGGCCGGTGATCCGCTTTATTTACCCCTGTTGTTGGGCATGGGATTTACCAATTTTTCCGTTGCGCCGGTTTTGCTGCCGGATTTGGTGGACTCGGTCGGACACCTCCGGCATTCGGAGTGTAAAGGGCTGGTGCAAAAAGCACTTGCGCTTTCCACAGCAGATGAGGTTGAGGATCTTTTGCACCAATTCCGGGAGACGGCATCTTGAGGGATTGATTTTTATCCTACCTCATTTTTATCCAAATAAAAAAAAACGGCAGCTGACAGGACAAATAGAAAACAGTGTGTTTTATCGTGCCACGATAATAATTTGGCGGAATAAAAAACAGCTTGACATTAATCAGGTATTTAGGTACGATAATACCTAAATAAACCAGGAGACAGATATGGCGGGTTTTTTCCATGTATCAGATGCAGCATCCTTGGCATTGCATGCCTTGGCATTATTGGCCAAGGACAAAGATCAGACAATTTCAGCCAAGGTGTTGGCACAGACCATGGGCGTATCGTTGACTCATCTGGCCAAAGTGATGCAGCGGCTGGAGCATGCCGGTTATGTTCAGAGCAAGCGGGGTCCGGCCGGCGGGTTTGTACTGAAAAAAAAAGCAGCCGTGATATCGCTTCGGGAAATCTACGAGACCATTGCCGGCAGTATTAAAACGACACGCTGTCCTTTGGGAATACCGCAGTGTAAAGCGGAATGTCCACTGAGACGGACGCTGTATCGGGCGGAGGCGGATATTGTGCGTGAACTGGCGCGAACCACCCTGGCGGATTTTGCCGGGACCCTTAAAATTAAAAGTTAAAGATCACGACTGCCGCAATTAATAAAATCGCCTATTGTCAAGCGTCCGGATCGGTTACATCATGGGCGGTTACTTAATTTGTACAAAAACGCTAAAAGACCACAAGAAAGGAATTTGCATGGGAAACCAACGTAAAATTATCAAAATTAATGAGGCACTCTGCAATGGATGCGGTCTATGTATTCCCAATTGCCCGGAAGGGGCCTTGCAGATTATAGACAACAAAGCCAGATTGGTCAGTGATTTGTTCTGTGACGGATTGGGTGCTTGTATCGGACATTGCCCGGAAGGCGCCATTACGATTGAGGAACGCGAGGCGGAGCCCTATGATGAAAAAAAAGTTATGAATAATATTGTGCCGCAAGGGGTCAACACGATCAAGGCGCATTTAAAACACTTAAAAGATCATGGTGCAGACGATTTATACAGTCAGGCAGTGGCGTATCTGAAGGAGAACAATATTCCGGTCCCGGAGGATACCCCGGCGGCAACAGAGGTACCCGGCGGCGGATGTCCGGGGTCGCGTGCCGTGGACCTCAAGCAAGCGGCACCCCAGCCCGATGTCAGCCAGGCCGGCCCGCGCGCAGTGTCGCAGCTTCAGAATTGGCCGGTCCAGCTCATGTTGGTGCCGCAGAGTGCACCCTACTTAAAGAATGCCGACCTGTTGATTGCCGCAGACTGTGTTGCGTTTGCCTATGCCGAGTTTCATCGGGATTTTATAAAGGATAAGGTTGTTATTATTGCCTGCCCCAAACTGGATGATGCCGCTTACTATACTGAGAAATTGACCTCACTATTCCAGGCCAATGAGATTAAGTCCGTCCAGGTGGCGCACATGCAGGTGCCTTGTTGTTCCGGGTTGGTTGAAATTATCAAGCGGGCGCGTACCGAATCCGGTAAAAATATTCCTATAAGCAGGGTCAATATAAGCTTGCAGGGCGACATACTCGAAGAAGTAGCGACAGTATAAAAAAGGAGGAAGAGAACGATGTATTGTAATCAATGCCAGGAAACATTAAAAAACACGGCCTGTACAATTCGCGGAGTTTGTGGAAAGGCAGGAGAAACATCCGATTTGCAGGATCTTTTAATCTACACACTCCAGGGCATGGCGCTGTATGCGGAAAGCACGGATCGGGAATTGGACAACCGCTACGGGGCATTTGCCTGCAAAGCATTGTTTGCCACCATCACCAATGCGAATTTCGATGATGCACGCATCAGCGCGCTCATCAGGGAAGCGCTCACACTGCGTCATGAACTCAAAGCACAGACAAAGCTGTCCGGCGCATTGCATGATGCGGCAGTATGGCAGGGAGCAAGTGATGCGGATTTTGCCGCGCAGTCTGCTCGGGTCGGTATTCAAGGGTATGATGCGGATGAGGATGCCCGCTCTTTGAAATTGTTGATGCTTTACGGACTCAAAGGGATCGCGGCGTATGCGGAGCATGCTGAAATATTGGGAAAACAAAATTTCGATATTTACCGGTTTGTGTTTAAAGCGCTGGCCGCTTTGACCAAGCCGCTTCCCGCCGACACCCTGACGGCCATGGTTTTAGAGACAGGCAGTATTGCGGTCACGACCATGGCGTTGCTCGATGAGGCGAATACATCTGCTTACGGACATCCGGAAATGACCGAGGTCAATATTGGTGTGCAGAACCGTCCGGGTATTTTAATTTCCGGACATGATCTCAAAGATATGGAAGCATTACTTCATCAGACCGAAGGGACCGGGGTGGATGTGTACACGCACAGCGAGATGCTGCCGGCAAATTACTATCCGAGGTTCAAAAAGTATCAGCATTTTGTAGGAAATTATGGTAATGCCTGGTGGAAGCAGGGAAGTGAATTTGAGTCATTCAACGGGCCGGTCATTATGACGACCAACTGCATTACGCCGGTTAGGGAAAGTTACCGTGACCGGATATTTACCACCGGGATGGCTGGTTTTCCAGGTGTGCGGCATATTGCTGAATCCAAGTCAGGAGAAGAGAAGGATTTCAGCGAGGTCATTGCTCTGGCAAAAACCTGCGTTTCACCCCAGGAAATAGAGACCGGCACTCTTATAGGCGGATTTGCCCATCAACAGGTTATGGCATTGTCCGACAAAATCGTGGCGGCAGTTAAGTCCGGCGCCATCAAGCGTTTTGTTGTTATGGCCGGATGTGACGGTCGTCAGCCGGGCCGAAATTATTTTACAGAGGTCGCTGAGGCATTGCCCCAGGAAGCTGTGATCCTGACAGCCGGGTGTGCCAAGTATCGCTATAATAAACTTAATTTGGGTGATATTGGAGGCATTCCGCGCGTATTGGATGCCGGTCAATGCAATGATTCTTATTCATTGGCAGTGATTGCACTGAAGTTAAAAGAGATCATGGGCGCGGCGGATATCAATGATCTGCCGATTTCTTTTGATATTGCCTGGTACGAGCAAAAAGCGGTTACCGTGCTTTTGGCTTTGCTCCATTTGGGATTCAAGGGAATCCGGTTGGGTCCGACATTGCCGGCCTTCCTTTCCCCCGGCGTGGTCAAGGTGCTGGTGGAGAATTTTAATATCAAACCGATCGGGGATGTGGCCAAGGATGTGGCCGATATGATGGGCATCAAGGATGGCGACACGGATAAAGAAACGGCCGGAGTCTAAGAATACAAAAAAATCGGTTTATTTTTGTAGCAGCCATGGGAGCGCCGGTGTCAGTCATTTAGCTGACACCGGCGCTCTTTAAATATTTGGGCCTGAAAAAGTCAAACCGGAACTCATTTCTTGATGAAGCCTGGTCAAACGATTGAGCAAGTACGCTGCCGGGCATTGCCCGGCGCACTCGCCCGGCGAATGCCGGGTGCCGGGTAAGCCAGTGACGTTCTATGACAAAGTCTCTAAATAGCGCTGGAACTTTCGGATAGCAGCCAGGCTGCCGACAACCATGAGTAAAACGCCAATGAGCGGCTGTAGAAAATTGCCTTTGCGTTTACCCGGTTCCAGTACAGCCTCGCCGGGATTGTCCGGGTTGTAATAGGCACGAAATTGTTTGTAGATGGGATACTTTGTAAGCAGCCGGGCGGCATCGCCGCGCTGTTGAGGGGCCAGCGCAATTTGACTGGAGGCATAATTGGTGTCGCCGACCGAGTAATTATATTCTATGATCGCAACTTGATAACTAATAATATTTTCATCCTTGCCCACTTTTTCTGTGGTGGTATAGCTTTCCGCATCTGAGCGGATAATGGTTGCCGGTGCTGTGGGCCAGTGGATGCTGGCCGGGGTTTTTTCAAAAGTACCCAGTCCGACCAGTAATAAACCGATTCCTGCCAGAACCAGACCGGCACCTCCGATAGCAGACCATGCCGGCCCAAAACGCGGACCCAGTCCAAAGCCGAGACCAAAGAGTCCCGCGCCGAGCAGTATCATGGCGATGAGTTTGGCATCTGAAAAAAGATATCCCAGACCCGCGAGAAGACTCCCGCAGCCAAGTATGAGAAGAGCGGAACTTAAAGCTGACAGAGATATTTTTGATGGTTGGGGTTCTTCCGGTAGAGCATGGTTTTCAGACATATTTTATCCCTCCAGGTTGTGTACACACAACAAGCTACATTTATTTATACGCGCAATATTATGAAAAGCAAGATGTAAATAGTGGTGCTAGCGGCCATTTTTTTACAGCCACCGGACTCCGGGTTTGAACAGCGGTAATTTCAAAAAACAAATAAAAAGTGATGAAGGAAATGAAAGAAGTGAAATATAGCAATGTATTATTATCCGTCAAAGTACCAGATAATACGGATGTTCTGTGTAAAAAGGGGTAAAGATACAAAGTGGACGGCACCAAAAGCGGAAAGCCAACCAGGCACAGAAAAAAATGATGAAAAAATGCACGGCGGTGGCGGACTGAAACGAATATTCCCAAAGATGGTTTATAAATATGCTGCGGGGAAAATGACCACCAACGTGCCAAGTGTGCATAAAAATAGCCCTAAAGGACAGTGTTATATAATATGTAAGGAGAAAGGTACTATGAATATGAAAAAATGTTTATTAGCAGGTCATGCGGGGAAAAAATGCCCGGATTGCAAGACGGGAGAGAAATGTCAGGCTTGTCAGGAAAAAGCAGCTCAAGCAGGCAAGGATAGGGTGACCTGTTCGGTGATGGGATCGACCATTGCCAAGGACAAAGTAGTTGCCACCCGTGAGTATAAGAGTAAGAATATTATTTATACTGCAAAGGCTGCATCAGTAAATTTGATAAAAATCCCGGGAAATACGCGAATTAATAAAATGATGTTATGTACAGGGTCGGACATCCGGCATTCGCCGGGTGTCCGACCCTACAGCATTTCGGGTATTGAAGCGCGGGTTTTTGGATCGCGCATACTTGGCACCCATCAGCGTTTTTCCGATATTGATATCGCCCTCAAGGGCAAAGAAAAAATTTCCCTACAAGTCCAGGCCGCATTGAAACAAGCCCTTTCAGAATCCGATCTGCCCATTCTGGTGGATATCGTAGACTGGCATGCCATCTCAGATGAATTCAAATCCATTATTGAAAAAAAATTCGAGATATTATAAATTAATCCTTGGATTGGTACACATTAAATAGGCTTGAAGCTGTGGGTAAATCCCAGTGCATGCAGCAGGGTATCCAGTGTTTTTAATGTGGGATTGCCATGTTCGGACAGTGCTTTATAAATGCTTTGCCGGGAGAGTCCGGCTTTTTTAGCTAAGTTTGCGACACCCACAGCCTCAGCCATTCTCCGTAGAGCCAGCAAGAGCAATTTTTCATTACCGTCTTTTTCATAGTTTTTTAGAGCAGCAGTCAAATAAGCATAGGCTTCTTCCGGATTTCTTTTGAAGTCATCTTTGATAATATCCGACCAGTGCGAATAACCTTTTAGCTTCTGTTTTTGTTTGCTCGTCAGTTTATTCATGAAACCATCTCCAATAATCTTTGGCTTTTTTTATATCCTTTTGCTGTGTTTTTTTATCACCGCCGTGCAATAGCAGCACAACAATGTTCCCAATCTGCCCAAAATAAATTCTTACTCCAAAATTGAATTTTAATTCAAAAACACCTTCGCCCAGCGCTTTGTAATCTCTTAAATTGCCCAATGCCACGCGATCCAAACGGGTACGGATTCGCGTCCGCACTGAAAGGTCTTTTAATGAGCGAAACCAAGTTAAAAAAGGCTCTTTTCCTGCCGGAGTTTTGAAGATTTTTATTTTTTTATGCTGCATCAACGCTCCCTTCTAAATGTAAACTATAATAGATATTATGTCAACTATAATAGACAAGATGTAGTGCGATCCGCCTGACTGAAATTGATCGACCGGTATTATTAGTTAGACTGAAAAATCAGGAGATTGTTGCACGGGTGGGGAAAAAATATTTAGTGTAGCGATATTCCCAATGCCGGCTCATAGGAAGTCAGCATATGAAAATCAATATAGACCAGTTAGACAGTAAATTATACAATTAAAAGTGATAGCGGATATTTTATTGATGCTAAAGGAGAGCATGGTAATGGAAACCATCGATTCAAAAATAATGAAAGAACTTATTTTATCAAAATACCAATATAAAGAAGCAGAAAAAAATATTCAGTCCAATAATTATTTAAAAATGGCATTTGGAATTAACTTATTACATGATTGTTTGGATATGTTTCAGATTGCAATTATAGATCATTTAAAACTTCGTTCCAAGAAAGATGATTCGTTAATTGGAAGATGTAAAAAAATCGAGGAGGAATTGAGTCAAAACAAAATAGAAATTGAATCATATAATTTTATAGCTGATTTAAATACAATAAGGAATAAATTTAAGCATTCCGGTATTTTTCCGGCAGAGATTGACTGTAATCACTACTTGGGGATGACCTACGAATATATTAACACGGCGTGTGAAAAAATATTCTATAAAAAATATTTGGAGATTTTTTTGAGTGGTATTTTGGCCGATGGCAAACCAAAAGAATATATTAAAATTGCCGAGAAAGATTTCGAGAAGGGGAATTATAAATCTTGTCTAATAAATTGCAGAAAATCAATTTACAAAATATTTGAATATCAATTTGATATTAGAAAAGAATCTTTTCTAAGTAAGGTGTTTGGTACCCCGGCGGATGAAATCCCGGCAGGTATTTCTGATTACTCTCAACTTACAAATCTTTCGCTGCACGAAATTGATTTAGAATTACTTAAGTACGGATTGAATACAAAATACTATTGGAATATTCACAGACTTACACCAAAGGTTGTTTATGCAAATGATAAAATCGGCTGGATAGTTAGAGAGGATTTTAGGGTGCTAAATGATCCGGATATAAGACAAAACTGTGAATATGTATTAAATGCGGCTATTGACATTATTGATGCAATTCAAAATAAAATACGATCAACAAAGGATACAAAAAACAGTATTTTAAAAATTAAGTTAAAAAAAGACAATGTGCCGATATACTACTCCGCTAATAAAAACACGGCTGAAATATGCAAGTCTAAAAGCAAAAATGTTATTGTCGATTTTAAAATTCAGGGGACTGACAAAAATAATTATTGGCATGTTATTGGAATATTTAAAATGGGGAAACATCAACCCGGATATATAAAAGGAAGCGATGTTGAGGCGTCGAGCGCTGAAATGATTGATGAACAAGAAGCGGGGAAATATTTTGAGAACCATTAGTAATGCGCGCAGAAAATATGTTTACCTAACCACAAACTGTGCAAGATATCAATATCAGCTTCAAACTTAGTCAATTATTCAAAAAAGTTTTTTATATCGATATCCAGCCCTTCGGCGATTCTTTCGAGACTCTCCAGGGTAATCCCTTTTTTACCAGCCATAAAGGCATATAGATAGCTCTTACTCATATCGATTTCAAAGGCAAGTTTTTCGGCTGAGATGCCGCGTTGGGTTAAAAGTTTGCGAATATTTTTGACCACTTTGGTTTGGGTTTTTGTCATAATATGTGTATAGTAGCTCATTTTTTTTGATCTCGAGGTGCTCCAAAGAGCACTTTTGAGAGTATCGACAAAATTGGAGGACTCTCTTTATGCCCAAGCTCCTGATTATCGAAGATCAACCTGCGCTCCGTGAAACACTGTGCATGGCATTAGAGCAGCCGGACGTGAAAATTCGCTGTGCCAAAGATGCGGAAGGGGGATTTTTGCATGCCCTGAAATGGCGGCCGGATGTGGTGATTACAGATTACGCATTGCCGGGGATGGATGGGATTGAATTGATAAAAAAAATTGTAATGAGAAAAGATAAGCCTCTCACCCCGACCCCTTGTGTCCGTAGTTCGGGGATCTCTCCAGGGGCGAGAGGGAGTGTTGGTCGGAGAAAGCCCCGCATCATTATGCTATCAGCGCGGATGGATGACGTATTGGAACAAAAGGCCTTGGAGCTCGGCGCAGACCGGTGCATGGGCAAGCCGTTTGATTTGTTGATACTTAGGATGTTGGTTGCGGAATTGATGAGGAAAAATCGGACAGTTGACAAGACAGGTTAGACGAAAATTTAATCGTTTCCCGTCAGATTTTATGATTGATTCTGCTGCAAAACCATCGGTTACTATCATTATGAGGAGCGATAGCGACGAAGTAATTTCTGTTTTATAAGGATAAAATCAGATTGCCGCGCGTCCTCCGGTCCCGACACCCGGCATTTGCCCCCGCATACGCAGGGCAAGCTGCCCGCAATGATTTTTTAGGGGGTTTTGCATCAGAGTTTATGATTCAACTTGATTTAAATGAATTCCCAGACTTGAAATGCCATTTTGGCGTTTCAAGTCTGGGACGGAACAAGAAAACTTCTCTTTGCCTTTTCTGAGAAGGGTGTTGCTATGCTTTCGACAGTTTTGCATAGCAAGCATGCCATAGCAGTCAATATTCAAATCATGCGGACATTTACCAAACTGCGTGAATTGATGAGTAGTTTGAACAAAGATTTGTTTCAGCGCATGAATCGGTACGTTGCGCAACTGGCCAAGCATGATAAGGAGATTTTTAGTGTTTTGGAGCGATTCAGTGCATTATGGATTTTTCGGTAACGTTAAAACGCAAATCAAAACCGATTGGATTTAAACCGCAGAAGTAGGGGCGGATCGGCTTTGTGACAGGATGTTTTGTTAAGTGGGAAACTACGATTAAAAAATTATATTAAATATTAGTTGACAATTATATAAATAAAATATAATATGTCCGAACCATGATAAATAAGATAAGTGATAAAAATAATTATTTGGAAATGTCGCAGATTCTCAGGTCAATTGGTCATCCGATTCGGTTACAGATGCTTATGGGGCTATGCGGCAGCGAATGCAATGTCAACAAGGTTTGGCGGCAATTAGGGATTAGTCAACCGCTGGCATCCCAGCATTTGATTAAAATGCGCAAAGCAGGATTGGTGGCGTCAACCCGTAAGGGCAAGCAGATCTGCTACAGCGTGACGGACGAACGTGTCCGGTCGATTCTGACATATATGTGCGATTTATTTGGTGTCACCGAACAAAAAAAAACAACAAAGGAGAAATGACGATGGCCATTCAGGTAAGCTCACAGGCATTTGCAGAGGAAGTAGAGAAGTCGGACAAACCGGTGGTTGCAGATTTTTATGCGGACTGGTGCGGTCCCTGCAAAATGATTACGCCGATCATGGAGGAAATTTTACAGGAACGCAGTGATTTGAAAATTGTAAAAATCAATGTTGATGAGGCACAGGATCTGGCGCAGCGTTTTGGCGTGATGAGTATTCCGACGATTTCATTGTTTAAAGACGGAAAAGTGATTGCCAACTGGGTTGGATTGCGTCCCAAACCGGTATTGCTAAAAGAAATTGATGAAGCACTGGCAAAATAATCAAGGGAGTCGAAACAGTGCATATCGTTTTTAAAATTATTCTCGGTATGGTTGTTGGAGCCGGCATTGGCTACGGGCTGCACCGTCTGATCGGATGTTCAAGCGGCGCTTGCCCAATATGGAGTTCCCCGGTTTATGCCATGCTTTATGGTGCAGGTTTGGGTGCGCTGATCGCCGGCTGAAGTGCAAGTATGGGACGCAGTAAAAAGGAGAGATTATGATGAGAAAAATATCAGCAGGAATTGGAATTATTTTAGCGACCGTATTGATTGCCGGTTGTCAAGGCGCGGCGGAAAATGCCAAGGCCGGTGGGAAAATAGGTGCGTCGGCAAAAGACTCGGTCGTGATGACGACCGATAAGACGGTTTTTCCTGATTTTTCAGTTAAAAATTTTGCGGGCAATGACATAGCACTTAAAGATTATCGCGGTAAAATTGTGATTCTTGATTTATTTGCCACCTGGTGCCCGCCCTGTCGCAAGGAGATTCCTCATTTTATAGAGTTGCAAAATGAGTACAAAGATGATCTGGCGGTCATCGGGCTATCGTATGATCAAGCCCCGTTAAAAAAGGTACAGGCATTTGCAGACGAGATGAAAATTAATTATGATCTTTTTTGGGGGAGTCAGGAAATTGCCGCTTATGTCGGTCTGCGTGGGATTCCCCATACCCTGGTGATTGATCAGACTGGGAAGATCATTCAATCCTATGTCGGGTACCGGGATAAAAGTGTTTTTGAGAATGATATCAAATCATTGCTGGCTGAAAAAACCGGCAATGAGTAATCTACAATGCAGCCTGCCAACGCCTGCACCGGAAGCGGCGCGGGCGTTGGCGGGCATCCAGACGATTGCCATTGTCGGGCTTTCACCCAAACCCACACGACCTTCGCATCAAATTGGTGTCTACTTAAAAGCCAAGGGATATACGATTATCCCGATCCGTCCGGCAATTCAGAAATTGCTGGAGGAACCGGTCTATCCTTCTTTAGCAGCGTATGGCAAGCCGGTTGATGTGGTGAATATTTTTCGGCGTGCGGAGGCGGTCCCGGAGCTGGTGGATGAGGCCATCCGGATTGGGTGCAAGGTGATTTGGATGCAAGAAGGTATCTGCCATGAACACGCTGCGGAAAAAGCCAGACAAGCTGGTATCGCGGTAGTCCAGAATAAGTGCATCATGAAAGTCATGGAAAGCCTGGCCTAAAAAAGCATCCTCACGCCAAGGCGCTAAGCTGCAAAGAACTTCAAAAATAATAAATCAATCTTTTAGGGTTTAATGCCTTTAACCTATTTTCATGCTATGTAATCCGTGGACAGAGATTTTGTATTTTTTTGTGCCCTTTGCGCCTTAGCGTGATAGGGCTTTATGAATTTTTTGTGATCATTCGTGGAAAGCGATTTGTCCGGAAAGAATTCATCTGTGCTTGACAAAGGGGGACGCTGGGAGGAAACGTCCCCCTTTGTTCCAATTATTGAATTTTGATATTCTTTGGTTGTGCCTGTTCAGCCTTGGGAATGGTGATGCTCAGGATTCCGTTGTTAAAAGCAGCTTGGATTCCTGTTGGGTCAGCTGTTTTGGGCAGGGTGAAGCTGCGGGCAAAGCTGCCGAATTGCCTTTCGCAGATATCATATTTCTCCTGCTCAGCCGGTTTTTCAGATTTTTTTTCACCCTGAATAGTTAATACATCTCCTTTCAGGTTAATCGTGACATCCTCTTTGTTCACACCGGGAAGCTCAAGCGCCACGTCAAAAGCATTTTTCTTCTCAACGATTTGGGTTGACGGCTGCCAATCGGATTTGTTTTCGTGGTTAAAACTACCGGTGTAGTCACCCAAGAAGTGGTTAAGCTCCTTTTCCAAATTATTTAATGTTCTGTACGGATTCCATTTGACGAGTGTCATAGTACTCATCTCCTTTCGAGTGTTTTTTAAATTCACCTTTATATAAAGCAGGTATCGTGCCGGTTTTGTCGACACGGACAGACAAAGGAAAAAGCTTGGATTTAAGGGAAAGTTGAAATATGTGAGACAGAGATAAGCACGCAAACTGTTTCAGGGGATTGCAAAATGAGGCACTCGGCTGACTTGAAATAAAACACAGTCAATGGGGGCCGGCATTCATCTGTTACGCTGGAGATGGGTTTCCAGGAAAATATTTTTCAAAAGAAGCACTTTTCTAAACAAAAAAATCAGGAATCAGGTAGTATTTTAAAGTAATAATTTATTTAGTTATTAGGAGGAAAGTATGCGACGTTATTTGAAACAAATTATTTTGGTAATTGCTATGGTTGTTGCTTTTTGTACGACAGTAACTGCCGGTTGGTGGGAAGAAGCAACCCTGACCACCCGGGCCGAAGGGACCACTCAAGAAAACATCAATGATTCTTTGGCCACAGCATCAGAGGATGTGTTGCTGGATACAGTGCCTAATTCAGGCACAGGTACGATTGCGATGGATACGGATGATGATTGGTATAAGCTGAGCGGTTATTCGTCCGGCACTGATCAATTTTTGAAAATTAGTACAGACAATACCCGCGTGAATTTGAGTTTGCGAAATGCCGGATACAGCTATTTGGCGCAAGGAAATGAATCGGCGCCGCTTTATTTTATGCTTACGGATACGCCGACTGATTATTATTTGGAAGTCAACCGGGGCGGTGACAGCACCTACCGTATTGTCATGGAGCTGGTTGATTCAGCGACAATCAGCGGGCAGGTCCGGTTGCTCGGACTTGCCGGATCGACTTCCAACTCGCTGACCGTGTATGCATATAGTGCGAATCGTAAGATTGTATCCAGCACAAATGTGACTGATCCTAATGGCAATTATACACTCCTTGTGCCGGCAAATACTACAGTGGGCGGACTGGGCGCTGAGCGCAATGAATATCATTATTTTGGTATCCTGCCTTATCCGGAAGATTGGTTTTACGGCGAGACCCTGCACATTCTGCAGGTGCTGATTCAACTTTCCGGCGGCGGGAGCGTTAGCGGGATTGATTTTAATGTTTATCCGGAAGCGCAAGTCACAGGGACCATCACCAGCGGGGTCAATGTAACCATCCAGTTGACGGAAATCTATACAGACGACAATGTTGCCTATGAGAGTAATACGCAAAATGCCTTTATTTTCCATAATGTTCTTCCCGGAACGTATGATTTAATTGTCAAACCCCAGGCCGGTTCGGGATATGCTCCGCTTCGGTTGACCAATGTACGGCCGGTAGACGGTCAGACGCTGATTGCCAATATTAATCTCACATCCGGCTATACGGTTTCGGGCAACATCACACCATCGGTTCCTTATGACATGGAGTTGCGTCTGGAATGGCATGGAAACGGCCAACTGGGAGGAGATGGTGCCTACGATGACTACTTTCGCCGGACCATTACGCCGCTTGACACTAATTATTCATTTACCAATGTACCCAATGATAATTACGAACTGGTGCTGGGAAATGACGGACCCTCATCCTATCCCGTTGTACCGGCAACGGTCAATAACGGCAATGTGACCAATGCGCATTTTACCACTAATTTTAATGGAGCGATCAGCGGAATTTTGACCGATAATACCGGATTGTTTCCCGATCTTACCCAATTGATGGTGGTCGGTGTGGCCCGGGGACAGACTGCGGTGGGCTATACATCTATGTATTACGCGCCGGTGCTTAATGCCGGGGGTGCTTTTGCAATTAATGTTCCTGACACCGCCCTTTATTATGATCTGTTTGCCGCCGACTTCAGCAGCGATGCAGCTATTCTGGCACACAGCTATGATTGCATGACCGGCACGGCGGGTGTTTCCCTTGTTATTGAGACCAATGGTAATTCCATCTCCGGCAGGTTTGCCCATAGCAGCGGCAAGGCGCTTAATGCTTTTCTGGATGATAGTCCAGTGATTACATTCACACGCCAGGTAAATAGTTATGCACGCTTAGCTGATCTTGAGATGGATGCCGTAGATGTTTATTCCAGCGGACCCTTTCTGGACGGCATTCCCAACACACCCTATGCCATTTCAGTTAATGGTTATACAGAGTTTATGCTGGACAACAGCCAGTCTTTGCTTATGACCGGCAGTAATCAGACGGTGGATATTTCATTTAGTACAGATTTTTCAGCAGACCGGAGCAGTCCGGCAATCTTTAATCTTGAGCCGGTTTCCCGGAGCGTGACCACCAGCGCCCGGCCGGTTATTAACGCTTTGTTGTGGGACAATTTTTTAGGTGCCGGTGTGGATACAGGCAGTCTGAGTGTTTCGCTCAACGGTTCGCCGGTCACGGCATCGACTGTTCCAATGTTGGAAGGACAATATGCTGTTAGCTTCCAACCTGCGAGCGATCTTTTGCCGGGGGATAATCCACATGAGGTTTTGATAACATTGGGGGACCGCTCGACAAATCCACAAGGCGTACCGACGGCTGTGGTTACCTGGTCATTTGATATTGCCACTTATACAGCCACAGTTTCGCCGACGGTTACTCCGACAGAGACCCCGACCACGACACAGACGCCGGTCTATTCACCCACAGCATCGCCGACCGTCAGTCTGACTCCGACAATCACGCTGACCTCAACAATATCAGCAACAGCCACCCCGACCGCGAGTGTGACACCGACAATGACCCAGTCCGCGACCTATACGGCCACGCCGACGGCAACGGTGACCCGAACCGCCAGCCTGACAGCCACAGCATCGCCGACCGCAACCCAGACATTGACAGCGACATTGACCGCAACAATTACACCGAGTTCGACCATTACACCGACCGCCACGATATCGCCTACGAATACACCCACGCCGACCATGACTCCGAGCATGACTGCCAGCGCAACCAATGCCTTGTCCGGTGTTGCTTTGGAGGCGAATGATGTGCTGCCGTATCCCAATCCGGGAAGAAATCAGATCCGATTTCTCATGCATTTTACGGAGCCGTCTGATGTCCGCATTGAGCTGTATAATACAAACGGTGAACAGGTGGCTGATATTAATCAATCTTTTAACGCAGGACGCGGCCAGTATATCCTGTGGGATTGCCGGGAGGTGGCTGCCGGAATTTATTTTGCCAGGGTTTTGGTTAACGGCAGTGAACGCAAGGTTAAGAAAATCGCGATTGTGAAATAGTGACTAATGTCACCCAGGGTCCTGGGGTAAAATAAGCATCCAGGGGGTGACGT
>JAIORK010000019.1 GCA_021108215.1 bacterium
GTATCATGGCAGCAGCTCAGGGCTGGAAAATACAGCTGCCTGGACAGCCGAGAGTAATCAAACGAATGCACAGATTGGCATATCTGTGGCAAGTGCAGGGGATGTAAATGGGGACGGATATAGTGATGTGATCGTGGGAGCTTATTGTTATTCCAATGGCGAGAGCTATGAAGGCCGTGCTTATGTGTATCATGGCAGCAGCTCAGGGCTGGCAGGTGCAGCAGCTTGGACAGCCGAGAGTGATCAAGCGGTTGCATATTTTGGCGTGTCTGTGGCAAGCGCAGGCGATGTAAATGGAGATGGGTATAGTGATGTGATCGTGGGAGCGCGCGATTATGGCAATGGCGAGAATAATGAAGGCCGTGCTTATGTGTATCATGGCAGCAGCATAGGACTGGCCGCTACAGAGAATTGGACAGCCGAGAGTGATCAAGTAAACGCACGGTTTGGCATATCTGTGGCCAGTGCCGGAGATGTGAATGGGGATGGTTATAGTGATGTGATCGTAGGAGCGTATCGTTATGACAATGGCGAGACAGATGAGGGTTGTGCTTATGTGTATCACGGCAGCAGTGGTGGACTTTCAGGTACAGCTGCCTGGACAGCCGAGAGTAATCAGATAGATGCTAGGTTTGGCTATTCAGTGGCAAGTGTCGGGGATGTGAATGGGGACGGGTATAGTGATGTGATCGTGGGAGCGCATGCGTATGACAATGGCGAGACAGATGAAGGCCGTGCTTTTGTGTACTATGGTAATGATACTGCCGGTCTGTCAATGATCCCTCGTCAGGCCAGAGCTGATGGTTCGCAATTAATCATGCCTGTGGGAATGGCTTCAGATTTGTTAAGCAATACAGCTTTTCGTGTGCGTCTCTTTGGCCGTTCGACCCAGGGCCGTATCCGCGCCAGATTGCAGGTGCAGATCGCTGAGTCAGGGCAGTCCTTGATATCAGGAACAATGCACACGCAGGCAGGGTATATGGATTTGAATGTTACTGGTACTGAAGTGGACTATCAAGTCAGTGGTCTTACAGCTCATCAGGCATATTATTGGCGAGCCCGGCTGCTTTATGATCCAGCTCAGGTAAGCACCGGACAACTACACAGTCCGTGGTTCAGGATTTCCAAAGGCAATCTGGAAGGAAACGCTGATATGCGAACCGGACCAGAACCTCCTCCCACAGCCACGCCGACGATAACACCTACCTCGACTACAAGTCCAACAGTCACATTGACAGCAACAATAACACCTACCGCGACTACGAGTCCGACAGCGACGATAACTCCAACCGCGACCCAAACTTCAGGTTTGGCCAACATAGACCTGAAAGGCAAGGCCGTGCTGGCCTATCCCAATCCCACGCAAAATCAGATGAAATTTTTAATGCATTTGGACAAAGCCACAGATGTAGAAATAAATATATATAACCTGACTGGTGAACGTATTGCCAAGCTCAAGGAAACGATTCCAGCCGGTCGAGGACAAGTGCTTGTCTGGAATTGCGCGGATATCGCACCGGGTATTTATCTGGCCAAAGCCTATTTTGGCGGCGAAGAAAAACAGACGATCAAGCTGGCGGTAGTGGAATAGGGGATATGGCTAATTAATAAACTATATTGATATTTAAAAATTTCAGGACATATAAAATTATTAAATAATTCATATAACATGCAATTGGTTTTGTACTGCTCCCCATTTGTTAATGGGAGCAGTATATTTGTAAAGAAGTATTAGTGATTAAAAAGTAAATTCCTATTGGTTTTTGCTTTAGCGGCTTTTTTTGTTGGATTTGTAAACCGCTATTTTATGTGATATATATAGGGAGATTCATTTTCAGACTATTTAGTTTTACGTCTTTTAATTTGTATTCCAAATCAAGAACAAGGAGGTGAAGTGCTTCATATTTGGAAATAAACAACTATCTATTATTCGGAGGGGTAAAATATGAATAAGTTTATACTTGGGATTTTTGGTCTGGTTTTAACTGGATTTATTATTAACGGTTGTTCTTCGGGTAATCCAACAGCACCGCAGGTTGAGGAGCCAACTGCCATAGTTAGTGCACAAGCAGCCGGGCTCGGCGCCATTATTGAAACAGAAATGAAAGCAGTTATGGTATTTCCCCAATACGCACAGTTTACAAATATGTTTTTTAGAGCAAATGTGTGGTACGATAACAATGGCCGTATGACATTCATACGATTGGAAAATATGTTCGGGCCGATTACTGCCCGATTTGTCATTGCGCAAGTCCAATCCCTATTCACTAATTATTACGCCCCTTCACCGGTTTCCCTTACGGATGCGAACGGTCAATGGGGCACCATGTCGGCAACCTTAAAAATTGGGGTCCATGCGGACGGTAACATCATCTATGTCCGACAGGAAAACAGCAGTTACACGAATATTTTCTGCTATGACATATATTCGCAGACAGCTGATTCATCCCGCCATACATCTTATCCCATCCCCTCACCGTCGCCAACACCAGTCGTTAATACTCAATAATTTGGTTGTTTGACCGGAAAGACCTGGGTTATAAACCAGGTCTTTCCGGTAATTTTTTCGAGTTGTCGCGTGCCGGGCATCCGAGTCCCAAGCGCTATAGTCGGTGGAGGTTTTAAAACATGAAATTTGAAATGAATCAAATAGGAACAATATTTTCACCCTACAAAGCGAAAGAAATGTGTCCCATTCAAGGGACGGCTGCGCCGGAAGGGAAAGGCCGGGTGGAAGTGTTCCCGGAATATGCGGCAGCATTGGAAACAATTGAAACTTTTTCGCATATCATTCTTCTTTATATTTTCGATAGAGCCGGAGAAATAAAGTTATCCCGGCCAACCTTTCTGGATGATGCACCACACGGTGTTTTTGCTTCGCGCCATCCCTGCCGGCCAAATGGCATTGGACTGTCAATTGTGAAGCTGGAGCAAATGAAAGAAAATATTTTAGAAGTAAGCGAGATCGATATTTTAGACCAGACACCTTTGATTGATATCAAACCGTATATTCCTCAATTTGATTTTCGGGAAAAAGCCAATAATGGATGGACGGAAAAAAAAGAATTACACGAAAAACCCATAGACCGGGAGTAAATGCGGGAATTATGCGACTGGATCGACTATTATCCATCATTATCATGCTGCTCAACCGCCGCCGGGTACAGGCAAAAGAACTGGCTGATTATTTCGGTATTTCAGCGCGGACTGTCTACCGGGATATTGACGCGATTAATCAGGCGGGCATTCCCATTGTTTCTTTTCAAGGCAATCAGGGCGGACTGGGGATTGTGGATAATTATAAATTAGACCGGCAGGTATTGACTTTGGAAGATATGGGGACGATTCTTTCTACCCTCAAAGGGATTAATACTACTTTTAAGGACAAGCAACTGGATAAGGCGATTGAAAAAATTCATGCGCTGGTGCCGGATGAAAAGCAGCGGCAAATTGAGGAAAAACTTCAACAAGTTATTATTGATGTCCTGCCGTGGGGTTTTAGCGAGCGGAAAAAGCAAAACCTTCAGATTATCCAAAACGCTATTTCATGTAATACACTGATTCGTTTTTTGTATCGTGACAGTAAGGGTAAAAAGGGAATCCGGACAGTCGAACCCATGACGCTGATTTTTAAAGCCTATACCTGGTATTTGTTTGCTTTTTGTCAATTACGCAAAGATTTTCGATTGTTCCGATTGAGCCGTATAAGTCGTATTAAAACAAGCACCAAAAAATTTATCCGCAAAGTTGTTGATTATAAAGAGTATGAAGAAAATAGTCAGAAGATACAAAAGATGGTTGATTTGGTTTTGGAATTTTCCCCGTACGCAAGATACCAGGCTGAAGATTATTTTGAAGAAAAACAATTGACGATTCAAAGGGACGGTTCGGTCATCGCGCGTATGAGCATCCCGGAAGATGACTGGATTTATTCTATGTTGTTGAGTTATGGGGAAAACATGAAAGTTATTTCGCCGCAACGGGTCAGGAAAACACTCCAAGAAAAAGCAAAAAAAATAGTTGCTCGTTATCAAACATGACATAGGGTTGTCATCATCACGCTGTATGCTGAATGAAAAAAATGCGGAGGGATGACATGTTGAAAATTGTTGTTATTGTCGGAAGTGTTCTTGTGGTGCTGGGAATTGTAGCAGTGCTGTTTATGCTGAAGGGACCGGATTTGTCGAAATACAAGTACTTGCAGGACCCGCGAATTGCTGTTTTACCGGATGTCAAAGTGATGGAAATTCCGTTTGAAGTATCTTCAGACGGATTGGGCGGTGTATATAAAGCTTTATTTAAAACTTACTTTAAATTGAAAGGTGTGCCCAAGGGTCCTGGAATGGAATCCCCGGCTGCCAGATACGAAAATGCCCTGGATTTTGACATGGACACAAAAGAAAGAGAAACTGCTTTTAAAAATATAATCTGGAAAGGATCAGCCGCTATTCCTCTGTCGGAAACCATCAGCGCTCTGCCGGCAATAAACAGCCAAGATAATTTCATCCCCCGTCTCACAACCTGGAAGTATGGAGAAACCGCTGAAATACTGCATATCGGGCCGTATGAAAAAGAAGCGCCGACAGTTAATAAGTTGTGTGCTTTTATCAAGGCGCAAGGTTATGAAATATCCGGACTCCATGAGGAAGTTTATTTACGCGGTCCGGGCATGCCGTTTAGCAAACCGGAAAATTATCAAACAATAATTCGTTATCCGGTTAAAAAAACAGCAGAGTAAAGTCAAATGAACAGAGATAGGGGCAATAGTGTTTTGCTCCTGTCTCTGGTTTTTGATTCTGCCCGCCGATTGGTGCCAACCGGGTGTAAGCGTTGATTCTTTCTTCGCCGGCTGTCAAGTCATGCTGTCGTGTTCCGATAGTATCCGTAGAGTGAAACAATCCTCCGGGAGGACCGTTGGCATGAATGTTCAGGATATTATTTATTTACGCTGGCTGGAGGAATATTCGATCGGGAATGGCGCTATTGATAATCAACATAAAAAAATTGTGGTAATCATTAATCAGCTCTACCGAGCGGTCCGCCGGGATGAAGGTGAGCGGGTACTGGCGGAATCACTGGGATACCTGATAGATTATACGAAACAGCATTTTGCTACGGAAGAAGCGATATTTCAGGGAACTGATTTTCCTGAAATAGAAGCGCATTTGCAGCTGCATACGGAAATGACCGCCCGTACCCTGGAAATACAGAAGACCTTTTTTTCCTTCAATGAGGACAACTCCCTGGAATTACTACATTTTCTCAAAGAGTGGTGGTTTCACCATATTACTGGAGATGACCGGAAGTATATCCCGTATATTCAAACAAGCGCTTGAATTTAGTTGTTCCCCCGGAATGTCGCAGTCTGTGGATTTTTATACTAGACATATTGCACACAAAAATGTACAATTTTACAAATTATCAAGGTTATCTATTTTTTTTATGTAAAGGCAATTAAAATAAGTACCAAAGTCATGAAGTGATAAGTGATTAGTGTATATAAAAATCAACACACAATAGTTCTTGGAGATTCTGTGCTCAGAAATTTTTTAGTGGAAAGTGCAGGTATCTTGAAATAAAAAATTGAAAAAGAGAGTGTTAAGCGTTTTAGTCACCAGCGATTACCAGTGAATGACGCCACACTTTCTGTTTTTTTTTTGAAAGGATGTTATGCTTGTAATTGAGACGGATTTATTAAAAAAGCATGTCACAGCTTTAGTGAGTATTCAACCGCCCAGGAATTATGCCAATCAAATTTCTCTAAAAAAAACCGGAGACTATTTATTCCGGGAATTCGAAAAATTGACAGATCAGGTTCAGGAACAAACCTACGAGGTGGAAGGACACTATTACCGGAATATTATTGCTTCTTATGGCAATCAACCGAAAAAACGGGTGGTGGTGGGTGCGCATTATGATGTTTTTGGAACATCACCGGGTGCGGATGATAATGCCAGCGCAGTGGCCGGTATGCTCGAGTTGGCGCGCATCCTTTTTAAATATAAACCAACACTTGATTTTCAGGTCGATTTTGCAGGCTATACACTGGAAGAGCCGCCGTTTTTTGCGTCCGAATGTATGGGATCTGCCGTGCATGCCAAATCGCTTCAGGACCAGCATGTCGATGTGAAACTGATGATTTGTCTTGAGATGATCGGGTATTTTACTGAAAAATCGGGAACGCAAAAATATCCCTTTCCGGAAATGAAAGCGACGATGCCCGGTCAGGGTGATTATATTGCCCTGGTGACATTGAATCGATATGAAAATTTGGCAGATCAGATGCGTATGGCGATGAAAAAAAAGATGACACTGGAAGTTCAAAAAATAGTACTCCCGGTCTCCATTACGGGTGTGGATTTTTCAGATCACCGTAATTTTTGGCAGCGCGGGTATCCGGCGGTGATGGTGACGGATACGGCTTTTTATCGGAATCCCCATTATCATAAGGACTCCGATACAATTGAAACCCTGAATTTTGATAAAATGGCGGAAGTGGTCCAGGGGGTTTATCAGGCAATTATTGACATGGCATCAGATTAAATTGCTTTGACAGTGTGATGGTTTAGGATGAAAATTCACACTTTGTTAAGCCATGGCCGGGCTGCTTTATAGGCTTGTTCAGATCGTTGTAGCTTATCACCCCCTCCATTTAAACAAAAAAACCGTTTGGCACCGATGATGCCGATTGTTATAATGCAGTCCGATTTGTCAGGAATACAGGCGTGTTGTGCCTGCGCCGGAGGGACTGGATTTTGGAAAAGCATCGCTGTGCCTGGGCGCAAGGGGAGTTCTATCAAGCTTATCATGACAACGAATGGGGGGTTCCCCTGCACGATGACCGCAAGCTTTTTGAAATGCTGATTTTGGAAGGCGCACAAGCCGGACTTGCCTGGATCACGATTCTAAAAAAACGCGCAGGATACCGCAAGGCGTTTGATGATTTTAATCCGGAAAAAATTGCCCGCTATTCGAATGAAAAAAAGACGCAGCTATTGGCTGATCCGGGTATTATCAGGAACCGTTTGAAAATAAAAAGTGCAATTCAAAATGCCGGGAATTTTTTAGAGGTACAAAAAGAGTTTGGGAGTTTTGATAATTATATCTGGCAATTTACGGACCACAGAATTATTCAAAATCGATTTGCGTCTGTAGAACAACTGCCGGCTAAAACCACGGAATCGGATGCGATGAGCCGCGATCTTAAAAAACGCGGATTTTCTTTTGTGGGCAGTACCATCTGTTATGCCTACATGCAGTCAATCGGCATGGTCAATGATCATGTGACAGACTGTTTTCGTTATCCGGAATTAATCGAAGGAGAGATAAATGAATAAAATCCAGGTCGCGATTGTCATGGGGAGCGCTTCGGACAAAGAAACAATGCAAGAAGCCGCCCGGATACTGAAAGAATTTGAGGTGTTGTTTGAGATGCGTATTATGTCCGCACATCGCACACCGGATACGGTGCATACATTTGTTCGATCAGCAGCGGAGCAGGGAGTAAAAGTTTTTATCGCCGGTGCCGGCAAGGCGGCGCATCTGGCCGGCGTGGTGGCCTCAATCACCACACGTCCGGTGATTGGCGTACCCATGACCACGTCCGATTTGGGCGGCCTGGATTCTTTGCTCTCGACAGTACAAATGCCGCCGGGTATTCCGGTAGCCACCACGGCCATTGGAAAATCCGGCGCGAGGAATGCAGCTTTGTTGGCGATTGCCATGTTGGGTTTGGCGGATGACAGTCTGGCGGAAAAACTGAAGATTTTTCGGGAAGCACAGGCCCAGGCGGTGGCAGCTGCGGACAAAAAACTCCAGCAGGAACTCTGACGGAGGATACGCATTATGGATAATCTTCGATGCTACGGTGAGCCGCCTTATTCGGTTGTTTTGGTTCATGGCGGGCCGGGAGTGGCGGGGACCATGGCACCTGTGGCGCGGGAACTTGCCGCCAGGTATGGTGTATTGGAGCCTTTACAGACAGCAGCGTCTGTGACAGGACAAGTGACGGAACTCAGGGCACAGATCGCAAAATATGCCGCCGGGCCGGTTGTTCTGATTGGGTCTTCCTGGGGGGCAATGCTGGCGTTTGTGTTGGCGGCCAAGCATCCTGAGATGGTGGCTAAATTGGTGCTGGTGGGAAGCGGGGTCTATACGGAATGCCATGCCCGGCAAATTGAGGCAACCCGGTTTGAACGTTTGACGCCGGTGGCAATGCAAACTGCGTACCGTTTGATGGGTCAGATCAACCAGGCGGATTCGGATCAACAAAATAATTTGTTTGCTCAGTTGGGGAAGATTTTTACTCAGACAGATGCCTATGATCCTGTCACACTGGACCTGGAATGGACACAAATCCGGTATGATATTTACAAAAAAGTTTGGCCTCAGGCAGTTGCTTTGCGCAGGCAGGGCGACTTTTTGAAATGGGGACGCCGGATACAATGCCCGGTGATTGCGCTGCATGGTGATTATGATCCCCACCCGGCGGCAGGTATTCATGAACCGCTGGCTGCGGTGGTGCGGGATTTTCAATTTATATTGTTGGAAAAATGCGGTCATCTTCCCTGGATTGAGAAGCAGGCCAAGGCAGTGTTTTATCAGAAGGTGAATGAAATAGTGGATGCGCAGGGATGGGATGGAAAAAAATAAAAGTTATAAAATTTTAGATCAAGTGGCAGCCTTGCTCCGCCAAAAAGCAGCCGGGACACAGGCGCCTTATCTCATTGCCATCGGAGGTCCTGGGGGCAGCGGGAAATCAACTTTTGCCCGGCAGCTGGCAACAACACTCGGTGAGGCGGTTATTTTGGGATTGGATGATTACAAAACTTCACGCGATTTTCGTAGAAACGCCGGGGTTTTTGGGCCCCATCCGGATGCCAATAAAATGGATCTGATCAAAGCACATCTGGCGGTTTTGAAAAGGGGAAGTGAGATTCAAAAACCGATTTATGATAAAATCGCCGGCGATGCATTGCATACAGAGCGTTTTTCTCCGGACGTGTATACCCTGGTTGAGGGCGAGGTGGCGACCTACCCGCGTTTTAAAGCATTGATTGATTTTTCCATTTATATTGATTCCGGACTGCTTACGCAATTAGCAGCCCGACTGGGTCGCGACAGACGCGACCGGGGGCATTCCAAGGAAAAAGCCGCGCAAAATTTTTTACACAGCAATCTACGCGAATTTCCCGCTTATGGTGCGCAATCCAGGCATTGGGCGGATGTGCGTCTTTTTTGCCGTGAGGATTATTGTCTGGAATGGGAGCCGCAGCCGGCAGGATAGACCGGTTGGGGATCGAGACCCCGGATGGTGTGTTTTTAACCTTTGCAGGTTTTGTAGAATATGACATACTGGATGCATTATTGAATAAACCGAGGTGACGGATTTATGAAAAAATCACTCATGCTAGCTGTTTTTTTAGGGGTTGGTTTCCCGCAAATGATTTTGGCGGCGCTGGACAGTGTTACGGTAACTGCGACGAATTACGAGACCAATGCCATGAGTAATTATAGCGCGCATTGCACCGCAAGCACACCCAGCGCAAATGTCAGTATTGGTGATATTCTTGTCTTCGGTTTTCCTGCAGGCTATAATATTAGCGCCGTTGTGGCCGCCGACGTGACTGTGAACGGAACCAATGCCACCACTATTGTTGTGAATGGAACTGATTTGGATATCACCTCGCCGGTAGCGATTGACCTGCTAAGCGGCTTGCCAATGGATATAGATATCATCAATGCGCACGTTCAAAATGCTTCTACTGCGGGGAATTATACCATCACAGTTGATACGCCAAATGATTCGGGGAGTGACGATGTGACGCTGGATGATCCGCCCACACCAACATTTACCATAACCCAGACGGCAACCCCGACCCGGACGGCAACCCCGACCCGGACGGCAACCCCGACAAGGACTGTGACACCTACCGGGACACGGACAGCGACGAGAACTCCGACGGAGACAGCAACGCCTACATTTTCAGCCACGCCATCAGTCACCCGGACATACACATCCACCCCAACTGCGACGATTACCCTGACACGGACGGTAACCCCGACGGCGACCATTACAAGGACTGCTACAATTACTCAAACCAGAACTACGACACCGACGATTACACCGACGATTACCAGTACACCGACGACCACGGTGACCAGTACTTATACAGCTGTTCCGCATTATGTTAATCCGGGTGAGGTCATGAGCTATCCTTCGCCTGCCAAGGGTGATGCGGTCTATTTTTATTACCGCACACTGGATGCCGTCAGCGTAGAGATCCAACTCTACAATGTCCTTGGCGAAAAAGTGACTGTTTTGGAATCGACCCATGATACCGCCGGATCACACCGGACAACCTGGGACATCCGTGCAGCAGCACCGGGAATTTATTTCTATCGTCTGAAAATGACGGAACAATCCGGGAAAGTCTACATACCTAAAATTCGTAAATTAGTGATTATTAAAAGTCAGCACTAAACAAACAGGGATCATTCCAGGCAACCTTTGTATCTTGCAACTATAAAAATAAGAAGCATACCATGAATAAAAGGAAGCGGCGGTCGGCTGAAGAAGCGATTTGTGCGCCGGGGTTGCGGAGTGTTGGCATCGCCCTAAAAAGAATGCCGGACATGGGGTTTGGGAAATGAAGGTTTGCCAAAAACGTTATTTTGTTTATATGCTGCAATGCAGGGACCAAAGTCTTTATACAGGATATGCGGTTAGTCTGGAGGGCAGGATGGAGCAACATCGTCACGGCAAAGGGTCGGCCTATGTCAGGTCGCGGATGCCGTTTCAACTGGTGTATCAGGAAGTGTTTTTAACCCGGCAGGCAGCCATGCAGCGCGAAGCCGGGATCAAGCAATTGTCGCGGAAAAATAAATTGGCGTTGATTAAATCTGTGGAGCAGTGCGAAGGAAGGCTGTATGAAAAAGCGAAGTGAAAATGTGGTGGTAGGGGCCCTTGGGCGGTTTGATCGCCGCCAACCTGTTGGTCAAACAAGGACATCAAGTGACCCTCTTTGAGGCCAATGACAGGGTCGGCGGTTATATTTCCGGGTTTGTTCCCGGTGCCGTGATAGGTGGATGTCTGGCAGCAAATCACATCGGATAATCCGGCCCGGTGTCGTGTTGATTAATTGCTTTATTTCGGGGGAAATCAGCGTAGACTACGGTGAGCAACCAAATTTTAACCTGGAGGAATTGGATATGGTTAAACATGTTGTGATGTTTAAGTTAAAAAAAGAGGCGGAAGGTATGCCCAAAGCAGTCAATGTGGAAAAGTTTAGAGCTAAATTGGAAAAATTGAAAGATCATATCAGCAGTTTATTGAGTTGTGAGGTTGGCGTTAATATCTCTGATCAACCTACATCCTATGATATTGTTTTGAATACGGAATTTAGAAGTCTGGCGGATTTGGAAACGTATCGGGACCATCCTGAACATCAAAAAGTGGTGGCCTACATCAACACAATTTGTGAAAATCGGGCGGTGGTTGATTTTATTCTTTGAGACCGGGCAGCGGGAGGCGGTGAGGAGTTTGGAAAAGACCAGGGAAGTGCTGCATTTAAAATCCATGCAGCGTCTGCAAACATTGTCCGGACTACTGGATAGCTGGTTTGTAATTCCGGGGACAAGGATTCGTTTTGGATTTGATGCACTGCTCGGGTTGATTCCGGTCGCGGGGGACGTTGTCAGTCTGCTGGTTTCACTGGTGATTTTCCGGGAAGCCCTTTCACAGCGTGTTTCGCGAAAAATTCTGTTGCGCATGTTGGGTAATTTTGTTTTTGATGCGGTCTTGGGAAGCATACCGATCGCCGGGGATGTTTTTGATGTTTTTTCCCGGGTCAATTTAAAAAATTTTAACCTGCTATTAAATGAGGTCGGGCTTACGGCAGAGGACCTGGTGTCTCCTGAATTTCGAAATTCTAATTAATAAAATTATGGTCCTGGATATCGGGGGTATCATGCCTGTAATTTCGGTAAATAATCAATATTTGATGGGCAGGTATTCCTAATAGTAATAAGAATGATTACAAGTTGTTTTTTTATTGTATAGGTAGTTAATTGCTTGAAAAGCAGGATAGGGCGGATATAGTATAGAAACAAATAAAATGAAAAATACTTTCGGAGGTGAATTGTGAAAGGTACTATTGTAAAATGTTTGCAGGAACTTGTGAAGGAAAAATTCGGGCAGGACAAATGGGATGCCGTTGTGGCGAAAGTGCCGGACATGCCGAAAGTGATTTTATCGATTTCAGACATTGATGACAGCAAAGCAATGAAAGCCATACAGGCAACCTGCGAAGTTTTGAATATTACCCTGGAACAGGCGGCAGATGCATTCGGTGAATACTGGATGACAGTCTATGCGCCTAAAAATTATCCTGTTTTTTTCAATAAAAATAAAACTGCCAAGGATTTTATTCTTTATATGGACCGGGTACATGATACCGTGACAAAGAGCATGGAAAATGCGCATCCTCCCAGGTTTGCGTATGAATGGAAGGATGATAAAACCCTGCTGTTTAATTATTCATCGCAGCGAAATATAATCGTTATTGCCGGCGGCCTGATTAAAGGGGTGGGGAAGTATTTTAATGAAGAAATTAAAGTCACCAAGCTTTCTGAATCTCAACTGGAAATCGTTTTTAGCTGAGTATCGTGCCATGCGAACACAATGGGCGGTCACGTGTGGAGCCGAGATGGGTTTTTACAGATAGGTTGTATTAATCAGGATTATCATTTTTTTTGTGTTGAAATCAAAACGGGCATCATGATATTTGGGAGGGCCGAAAGAACCTTTGGCATCCCGGGAGACACCCAATCCCTCTTTGGGCATGCCGATCCAATTGGTATTGATTTTATTATCTTTGTTTTCATCATGCCAGATGCTCACGGCATAAGAATCCAGGGGGAGGTTCTCAAAAACAGCTTCGGTTTGAGTGGGCGTGATGGGAACGATTAAATTGCGCAAAGCATTTTTGCCGCCTACGGGAAATCCATCCGGTTTGTTGAAAATGGAGACCTTAAGATTTCCCCGGTCATTTCGCAGTTGTTTGATCTGAACAATTAAAGTGCCTTTGGTTCTCTGATCTTTTTCAGTGAGCAAAGGTTTTTCCGGTTGGATGGAATTGAGTGTGACCTTTTTTTTCGGTGGGGAACTGGAAATGGTGTTTTGTTCCGTCTGTTCCGGCATCACGGTGGGGTGGACTCCTTTTTCTGCAAATCCCAATAAGGCCGGGACAATGACGAAGAGGCCGACGAGACAAAAGCGTTGCAGCATAAGGATGCTCCTTGGTATGATTGGGAATAGTATGGAAACGGTACGAATGATTTATCTTAGCAGTCTGATGTGGAAACCGTCAAGCGTTGAAGTCAAAAGTCGGTTTTTGAGTAGGGAAGGCAGCCAAGATAGTGCGGAAACGCTATAGTTTTTAACTATTGGCAACGGATATGCCGGGTATAAGTAATTAAAAAAAGGCGGTTCGGTAATGATGAAAAAAATATTTTTTTTGATGGTGATACTGCTGGGGGCGTGTCACAAACAGATGGTTCCCCAAAATGAGGATATGGCGATTGGAATTGCCAATCTTTTTCTCAAGGAGCTGGCTCACGGGAATTATGTGGAAGTTTATAAAACATATATGGATGACAGTATTAAGCAAGAATCCCGGAATTCCTTGGAAGGGCTTGAAGATTACTATTCAGAGTTACAAGAACGTTATGGACCCATGAGCAAGGCGGTTTTTGATGCATTTCAAGGTGTCCCAGGAGAAAATGCACTGCAATTATTTTATAATATTACTCATGAAAAAAAAGGTGTTATTGTTTATCATCTTGTGCTGGCAGGAGATGCGGATCGCGGTTACAAGGTGAAAATTCTTGATATAGGAAACCACCATCTGTATCCCTCCACGATCGGTCAATACCCGGATATCAAGCGTATGCGCAAGGTTGGGGTTGTAGAAGTTGAACTTGGACTCTCCAAATAAATATCTGAAAAATAAAAAAAAACATGATTGGATGCATGGATTTATTGAAAAAACCGTCAAATAACAGTAGGTGGGTCGGCATCCCCTTGACCGGTGGAAATACATTTTGAAAAAGGCTTGAAAATAGGGTATAACCTTACGTTTGGGTTAGGGAAGAGAAAAAACCTGTAAATGGTGTTGAGTTTTTTCAGCAATTTGCTGTCTAGGAGGGTATATGAACAGACAAATCGTTATCGCGTTATTATTGGCAATGGTAGCCGGATTAATGACCTATTATTATATTTCCGAGAAAGAGGCGGCCATTAAGGCGGATATTACTCCGTTGAAGGTTCTGGTGGCTAAAAAACCAATCAGTCGAGGAACGGTTCTTTCCGGGGACAAGGTTTTGATTGACGAAATTCCCGGTGCTTATATCATGCCTGGCGCGATTGCCGCAGCCACCCGGGAAGAAGTGGTGAAAATGTGGAAGGATTATAAAGGACAGTTTGCCGTTGTGCCCATTTCTAAGGGTGAACAAATTTTGCCTAACAAGCTTTCGAAGCTTTTGCCGGGTTTTGCCGCGATTGTCCCGGAGGGGATGCGGATTGTATCGCTGGCATTTGATCCTGCAGCAGCCATCGGGGGGCATGTTAAGCCCGGGAACCGGGTGGATGTGATTGCGACATTTGAGCATGAATACAAAAAAGCCAAGCGCATTACATCGGTTGTGATGTCTCAAAATGTGTTGGTAACTGCAGTTGGGAATCAGACAGCCACGGAAAAACCAGCGCTGCAAAGCGGGAAATTAGAGCGGGGCACAGGATCGATATCGGTTTGTCTGGCAGTACCACCCGAAGATGCGGTTCGGCTGACCCTGGCAGAAAAAGAAGGTCAGTTGAAGCTGGCTTTGCGGGCAGTGGGGGATGAAAATCGACTGAATTTTACCGATCAGAATTTAGGAACTCTTTTAGGTCCTCTGATGAAGGTGCGGCGTGAAGAAATTAAACCTGCAAAGCGGCGGATTCAAATAATCCGTGGATTGCAACCGTAAACGTTCAGGGTGGTCGTATGACGAGGATGATGTATATCGTGAGGAGGAATTTTATGAAAAAAATGATTGTCATTGCAGTGGTTTTTATTCTTTGTGCGATGTGTGGAACCAATGTTTTTGCCGGCAAAGATATTAAAATGACTATTGGCAGTGCTCAGGTTGTCAGCGTCCGCTCTCCGGTGCGAGTGGCCATTGGCAATCCCGAGATTGCCGATTTGAAGCAAATTAGTGAGAAAGAATTGTTGATCAGCGGCAAAGCGGTCGGGTCGACCACGTTGATTGTTTGGTATCGCAGCGGCCGAAAGAAAATTTCCACGATTTTTGTAACAGCGGGTAAAGCAGAGCAGACCATGATTCAGGTGGATGTTCAGGTCATGGAAATTTCTAAAACCAAAGGGATGAATCTCGGTCTGGATTGGGAAGGACTGGTTGGTTCCGGCAGCAATCTCAGTTTGGTGGAAACGACCAGTCCTTTAAAAGCAATTGGTGTGCTGGAGCGCGGCAAGCTGGACCTGATGCTCAAACTGCTGGATGAGACCGGGAATGCTAAAATACTTGCACGCCCCAAGCTTCTAACCCTTTCCGGCAGAAAAGCCAGTTTTTCATCCGGCGGTGAAATACCCGTGTCAACGGTGAACGCAACCGGTGCGGTCAGTGTGGAATGGAAAAAATACGGCGTCAACCTGGATATTTTACCCACTGCCGGCAATACCGGTGCGATTAATGTTGATATTCGCGCAGAAGTTTCAGATGTGGATTATTCCTATCTGGTACAGGGGAATCCCGCGATTAAGACACGCTGGGCCTCGACCGTGATCCATGTCAAACCCGGAACGACCGTTGTGATTGGTGGACTCATTCAGGAAAAAAAGCAAATTTCTCATCAGGGGCTGCCCCTGCTTTCAGATATTCCTATTTTGGGGTATTTGTTTAAATCCACCCGGCTGATCCGCGAGGAGTCGGAATTGGTTATTTTTGTTACCCCCCATATTGTAGGACGGTAAGGAGTGATGATGACCGGAGAAAATGCAGGACGCATTATCTGTATCCATGGCGGAAAAGCCGGGGAAGGTAAAAGTTTTCTGGCCCAGAACCTGGCCGCAGTGTTGGCCCGTCAGTATGAAAAAGTACTGTTGTTTGATATTGATTTTCAGGGGAGGGCTGAGCATAAAATTCGTGGAAATTTTTCGCCGGGCAATACCCTGGCGGATATTGCGGGGCAGATTTCTCAATTTGATGAAAACACGATTCACGGTTATTTTCCGGTCACACCGTCAGGCGTGACATTGGCAACCCTGGCGGATTCGGAACAGGCGGCCATGGGTGTGGCAAGTCAGCAGATTTTGAAAGCATTGCAGCTGTTTTGTAAGGCGTATGATGTGATTATGATTGATGGCTTGCAGGGATGGGATGCGTTGACATTGAGCGTTTTGGATATGAGTGCGATCAGCCTGTTGGTTTGTTCACCCGATTTGGTAGGGCTGAAACAAGAACGCATGGAGATCATGAAATACCGTGAATTGAAATTTCCTGCAGCCAAGATTGGACTGGTGTTGAACCGCGCTGACGTGGCTGATGCTCTACAAAAACAGGATTTGGAAAAAACCCTTTCCGGGCATTTGGTGCTGGCGGCATTGCCTTTTGAGAGCCATGCTACCGAAGCGTTGAATCAGCATACGGAAATTGTAACGCTTTTTCCCAATGCAGCCTATACCAAAGCACTCAAGGGATTGGCCAAGACTTTGGAAATGAGCGCAGGGCGTCAGCTGTCCGAAGAAGCAGAAATATCCGAATCAACGGCCAAGGTTAGTGCGACGGCAAAGATCAACCGGATTGAAATCAAGGAACGGATTCATGCGCTGCTGCTTGACAATTCTGAGATAAAAGCCATGGCATCTGAGGCATCCCGCACCCAAGCCAGCCAGGCAGTTTTGCGTGAAAAAGTTGAGGCGGTTGTTACGTCTTTAATGGCCATGGAGGCTCCCGAACTAACCGTGCGCGAAGAACGGGAACGCCTGGTCCAGGAAGTGGTGGATGAGGCGTTGGGATTGGGCCCCTTGGAGGATCTGATTCGGGACCCGAAGGTCACGGAAATCATGGTGAATCATAAGGACCAAATATATGTTGAACGCTCAGGAAAACTCGAGCTGTGTGAAAAACATTTTTTGAGTGATAAACAATTAATGACAGTAATTGAGCGAATTGTGGCGCCGCTGGGTCGGCGGATTGATGAAAGTCAACCGTATGTGGATGCACGGCTGGCTGATGGTTCGCGTGTGAATGCCATTATACCACCCTTGGCACTCAAAGGTCCGTCATTAACAATCCGGAAATTTTCCAAGCAGCGTTTGACGGTGGATGATTTAATTACATTTGGCTCCCTGACAGAGGAGTGGGCCGCTTTTTTAGGTGCGTGTGTCATGGGGAGAAAAAACATGGTGATTTCCGGAGGGACGGGTTCGGGTAAGACAACCCTGTTAAATATTGTTGCTTCTTATATTCCGGATAATGAGCGTATTGTTACGGTGGAAGATGCCGCTGAGCTTAATCTGCCCCAAGCGCATGTGATTACGCTGGAATCGCGACCAGCCAACATCGAAGGCAAAGGTGCTATTACCATTCGTGATTTGGTGCGCAACTGCCTGCGTATGCGGCCTGACCGTATTGTAGTAGGCGAGTGCCGCGGCGGAGAGGCATTGGATATGCTCCAGGCCATGAATACCGGTCATGATGGTTCTTTGACAACGGCGCATGCCAACTCACCCAAAGATACTATTTCACGTTTAGAAACCATGGTACTCATGTCCGGGATGGATTTGCCGGTTCGCGCCATTCGCGAGCAAATTGCAGGGGCCGTGCATTTGGTGGTTCAACAATCAAGATTGCAGGATGGTTCGCGCCGCGTTACCGAGATATCAGAGGTGACAGGGATCTCAGACGGTCAAGTTGTCTTACAGGATATTTTTAGTTATAAGCAGACCGGGTTGGATAAAAATAAAAAAGTTATCGGCACTTTCCAGGCAACCGGTTATGTACCGCCTTTTGTAAAAGAGTTGGTGGTACAGGGCATTGAGATTGATCCACGTATTTTTAAGAAAAACAGGTGAAGTATGGCATGGATTGAGGGAATGAAATATTTTAGTATCGCATTGGTTTTTTTTGCGGTGTTTATTGTGTTCAGCCGTCCTGGAACGAAAAAAAATGCCGGAAAAATGGGGTGGTGGCGGAAAGTATTCAAACGCCTCGGTCGTTTTTCACCAGCGTCGACCGCAGCAACAGCGAAGCAGCAAGGTCGGTTGAAAAATAAACGGTATCAAACGCTGGGTACGCTGGCCGGCGCACTCGTGGGAGTGCTGTTGGCTGGGGGAGATATGTATGATCCGGTGACGTATCTGGCAGCATTGATTCTGGCCGGCGCGGGATATTTATCACCGGGATGGGCGGGAATTGTTCTTGAGGCACAACGAAAAAAAGCGCTGGATCAGCAATTGCCCGATGCGCTGGAATTGATCGCCAACTCTTTGCGCGCGGGATTATCCTTGGTTCAGGCGTTGGAAGTGGTTGCAAAAGAAGCGCCCCTGCCCATTCGGGATGTTTTTCGTGAAGTTCACCGGGATTGCCGTCTGGGACTCTCGCCTGAAGATGCGCTGGAAAAACTTCTAAAACGCTGGAAAAATAAGGATTTGGAATTGTTTGCCGTCGCTGCCGGGGTTTCCCTGCGTACTGGTGGTAATTTGGCTGAGGTGATTGGGCGGATTGTAGGGACTGTTCGTGAGCGCTTTCGGCTGAAGGGGCGCATTGCTTCGTTAACCGCGCAAGGCAAGCTTTCCGGCTGGGTCGTTGGATTACTGCCATTTTTTTTGCTGATTGCATTAAGTTTGATGGATCCGGATTTGATGAGCTGTTTTTTTCATCATCCGTTGGGAATCGCTATGTTGGCGGGCGGTTTGATTATGGAATTGATTGGTGCATTTTTTATCACTAAGATAACCCGGATCGATACGTGAGGTCGCTATGTTTGAATGGATGATTCCAATAATTATTTTTATTGCCGTATTTATGCTGGTGTATGCTTTTCAGACCGTCATGCGGGCGGCACGGCTCCGTCGGCATGCAATGGTGATCGCAGATATGGCGGACCAAAAGGATGATCAGGCGGCAAAGCAACGCCCTTTGGAAAAATTATTTTTTAGAAGTCTTCCGGTTATGGCGGCCGGACAGAAGAAAATGGTTCCGGTTGCATGGGGAATCGGTGTGGAGAAAAATCTGGCGATTCTTCCGAAATGGTCAGGGCGTCCGGCAGCCGAGTGGCTGGTTGTCAAGGAATTAAGTTTTATCGGTGGACTGCTTTTTGGAAGCGCGTTGGGCGCCGGAGGTGTGTATACGTTTTTGATTGCGGGGGTTGCTTTTTTTCTTCCGGATTTATGGTTGCGGGAGAAAAACCAGGCCCGGAGAAAGGGTGTGATGCGCGAGCTGCCTGATACACTTGACTTGCTGGCATCTTGTATGGAAGCCGGTCTGGGGTTTGAACAGGCGGTGGGCATCATTCTGGAGCGCAGTCAACCGGGGTATCTGTATCAGGAATTAAGTGAAATGATGCGCGCGATTCGAATGGGGTTATCACGGCGTGATGCTTTAAAAGGCATGGGCGAACGGGTTGATGATTCTGATTTTACAACATTTGTGACCGCATTGATCCAGGCGGAAAAATTAGGTGTTAGTGTCGCAGTTATTCTTAAGCAGCAAGCGGAACAGCTGCGGATCAAGCGTTCCCAGCTGATTGAAAAACAGGCGTTGGAGGCACCGATTAAATTGCTCTTTCCCTTGATTATTTTTATTTTTCCGGTTGTTTTTATCATCCTCTTTGGCCCGATTGTGATTCGGTTCATGCAGGGATTTTGACGTGGCAGCGCATGACTGAGAAACAGGTGTTGGATTCCGGGTTTGTTACAATGTCCGAAAAAGAGATCATTGTTCGCTGCAAGCAGGGTGATTTGGAGGCGTTTAATACTCTTATCAGCCGATATGAGAACCGGGTGCTTAATCTTACTCTGCGCTATCTTCGCGATTATCAGGCTGCACTGGATGAGTCGCAGGAAATATTTATAAAAATATTCCGAAAAATTAAAAAATTCCGTGAAGAATCGGCGTTTAGCACTTGGCTCTACCGGGTTACCACCAACCATTGTTTTACGGTTTTGGGCAAGAAAAAACGTCACATGAAAACCCAAAATGCAATTTCGCTCGATGAAGCATATGAAAAAAATATGAAGGATGTTATCGCAGATCCGAAAGCCAAACCACCGGATGATCAATTATTCGCCGATGAATTCAATCGAAAAATTCAAACAGCGATTGTCCAGTTGCCGGATAATCAACGCCAGGCAATCATATTATGTCATTATGAGGAATTGAGTTACAATCAAATTGCTCAAGTATTGGATATGCCGGTGACCAGTGTTTCGTCGTGTTTGTACCGGGCACGTCAGCAATTGAAGGATTTATTATCCGAAAAAGGAGGGAAACCAAAATGAATGATAAAATGATGGCCCGGTTTTCTGCTTATTTGGATGGTTTGGGGACAGTGCAGGAACGTCAGCAGATTGAGAAAATCATCGCTGAAGATCAGGCAGCGCGGCAGGTTTTTGAAGAGATGCGTACATGGACAAAAACGCTCGATATGTCGAAACCTCAAGCAGTTCAGGCACCGCCTGAATTACGGCAGGGGATTATGGCGCGTCTGCGGAAAATCGGACCGGGTGGTCCGGATGCTCCGGCCGGCGGTCCCGGTGGATGGCTGGGGAATCAATTGGGTATCTATCTGGTCGCAGGTGCCGTCATGGTGGGGATGACCGGGTTATTGATGTATTACGATCATCAAAAACAGGTTTCATCTGCGGTTGAGATAAACGCGGCTTCCCATCAACTCAAGGATGGGCAAACGCAAAGCAAACATCGTCAACCCCAATATCGCGGTGAATTCGAGGCAGACACCCGGCAGGGTGTTTCCCCGGATGCGGTTCAATCATTTTCCGATCATCGTCAGGCAATCTCCGGGGGAGCCTATCAGGGGGATGTATATGTGTCCGGTTCCGGCCGGAATCTTAAAACCGGAGGTTTCGGAGTGTCTTCGGGTGCCGGGCGTGAATTGGATATGGTGGATGTTTCTGCCAAAGTGCGTCAGACATTGGGGTTGGAATTGTCTGACGTTTGGGGAAAAAATAAAATTGAGTCGGTGCTTCAAGAAAATAACCTTTCAGATCGCTATGTGCCGGATGAAATAGTACTGCTTGCTCAAAAAAATAATTTGCACCCCGGACTGTTTATTGCAGCATTGACCAATGCGGATGCATCCACACCGGAAGTAATTGCAGCACAAATACGTCACTCGCTCAACCAAACCGTTGGTCAAAAAGAAGAAGCACGCCTGCTGGCAGTCATGGAAAAGCTGGATGCAGATAAAATGCTGTTCAAAAAATGGCAGGCAATCATGCAACAATGATCGCCTGATGAGTCATACTGGATTTCAGATGTTTAATGCCCCTCACCCCTCACGGAGGCAGGTGCCTCCATATTATTCAAAAAAAATAAAAAAAAGTGCATGGATTTTAAAAGAAATTAGTCCAATCCCTTAGCTGGAAAAAATCTATTTTAAGGGGGATTGTTTCATGATGTTTAAAGTTGGATCGCAAAGGTTATACGGCAGTATCATGGCAGTGATGATTGTGGCGGGGCTTGGTTCTGCAGGGTGGGCCAAAACAAAGTCTGATACCGGAAAAATCCGTACTACGACCGGCAGTATTACTCAGTTAAAGCAGGATGTCGTCGTACTCCAAATCAGCAAGCAGAAAACACTGGCAATCAAACTTTCAGATCACATCCGGGTTTATCAAGATGTGGTGAGTGACCGCAAATCAGTGGAAGTCTCTTCCGTGGTACGGGTAAGCGGTCAGGGAATGGGTGATGAGCTGTTGGCGAAAAAGATGGTTGTTTTGTCGAATGATGAAAAAATGAAATTTCAAAAGAAAATCAAATCCGGAACACCGTATGGTGAAAAAATGCAAAAAACCGAGATCAAAGCACAGGTGATTGCGCTTGAACCGTTGATGCTACAAAATTGGGTCAATCAAAAAATTAAAGTGGCTTTTACAAAAAAACATGAAATTATTAAACAGGGCAAAACCGATCGTGCAGCATTGGAAGTGGATCAAAAAGTAAAAATCAGTTATCGGGATTCAAAAGACGGTTTGCTGGCGGAAAAAGTGGTTATTCTTCCTGCGAAAGTGAAAAAAAGCGTAAAAAAATAAAAATCCACGGGTTTACACCCGTGGTATTTTTGTCGAGAGATGTTCGCCTTTGGCGATATTTTCACTTGCTTCATCGATGGACTTACCCGGCATTCGCCGGGTAAGTCCATCGTGTTCGCACTAGCACGATAAATTGTCATGCGTTTTCAATAACCGGTCATTGCGCGGGAGCAGCACGCTGTTGCTTCCCGCAATGATTTGGGTTTATAAAGATTCCTGGATTCGTTCAATTTTTAAGGCTTTACCGGTTGCGGGGTCGGCTTCAATAAAAACGCCGTTCAACCAAGGATTGCCGGTTGCCGGTGAGAAGCGGGAAGGTGTTTGATAAAGAAAGCGATGAATGGCATCTTCTTTTTTTACACCGATCACTGAATCACGGCCGCCGGTCATACCCGCATCAGTTAAATAGGCGGTCCCATTGGGCAGGATTTCTTCGTCGGCGGTCTGAACATGGGTATGGGTTCCAATAACCGCAGTTGCCAGACCATCCAAATACCATCCCAAAGCTCTTTTTTCTGAGGTGACTTCGGCATGGAAATCAACCAGGATGATCGGTGTTTCTTTGCGCATTTCATCTAACAGGGATTTTCCCAGCGTGAATGGATCATCCAGATTATGCATGTAGACCCTGCCTTCCAGGTTGAGCACGCCAATCTTTGGTGCGCCCAGTTTGGGCTCATAGATCCCCCAACCGCGACCGGCAGAACCTACCGGATAGTTTGCCGGGCGTAAAATACGGCGATCTTTTTCGAGTGTTTCCATGATTTGCTTTTTATCCCAGATATGATTGCCTGAGGTCAGCACGTCGATGCCGGAGGAAAATAATTCATCGGCAACTGCGGCAGTCAGTCCAAAACCGCCGGCGGCATTTTCTCCGTTCAACACAGTAAGATCAGGTTGATAGGTTGATTTGATTTGGGGAAGCAATTGTCGGGTAACTTTGCGTCCCGGTTCACCGATCACATCGCCGATAAAAAGAATTTTCATAGGATTCTGTCACCTAAAACGTAGGGGCGGGGTAACCCCGCCCCTACAAATTAATTTATTATTTTGCGTATTCAACTGCCCGGGTTTCACGGATTACGGTGATCTTGATTTGACCGGGATACTCAAGTTCTTCTTCGACTTTTTTAGAAATATCCCTGGCAAGTAAGATCGCATCTTCATCTTTTACACTGTCTTCCTTTACCAAGATGCGCAATTCGCGGCCGGCTTGAATTGCATAGGCCTTGGAAACACCGGTAAAGGAAAGAGAGATATCTTCAAGCTTTTTAAGCCGTTTGATATAGGTTTCTATATTTTCACGTCGTGCACCCGGCCGGGAGGCGGAGATGGCATCCCCGGCCTGTACCAGCACTGCTTCCAAGCTCTGGAATTCAACCTCACCGTGATGGGCGGCGATGCAGTGGACCACAGAAGGCGGTTCATTATATTTGGTTGCCAGATCAGCGCCGATTTGAGCATGTCCGCCTTCGACTTCATGGTCAATCGCTTTACCGAGATCATGCAGCAAACCGGCGCGGGTGGCAAGATGAATATCGCAGCGTAGTTCCGCCGCCATGGCGCCGGTAAGATGGGCGACTTCAATAGAATGCTGTAGGACATTTTGGCCGTAGCTGGTGCGGAAACGAAGCCGGCCCAAGGTACGAATAACTTCCGGGTGGAGTCCGGTAACACCGGTATCCAGCATGGCCCGTTCGCCGGATTCTTTGATGACCTGGTCTACCTCGGTTTTCGCTTTGGCAACAACATCCTCAATCCGGGCAGGATGAATACGACCATCTGTCAGGAGTTTTTCTAAAGCGACCCGGGCAATTTCCCGGCGTACAATATCAAATCCCGAGATAATAACTGCTTCCGGAGTATCATCGACAATCAGATCCACACCCGTGGCCTGTTCCAAAGCACGGATATTCCGGCCTTCCCGCCCGATAATGCGTCCTTTCATTTCATCGCTGGGGAGCTGGACCACGGAGATGGTATTTTCAATAGTATGGTCTGAAGCATTGCGTTGAATCGCCATGGTGACAATGCGTTTGGCCTTGCGTTCTGCGTTTTCTTTGGCATCTTCTTCTATCTGCCGGATAAGCCGGGCCCCGTCATGCCGGGCCTCATTGGTCATGGTCTCAATCAGCAATTTTTTGGCGCTTTCCGAGGTCATACCTGAAATAGTTTCTAATTTTAATTTCTGTTCCTCGATTTGAGTGTCAAGATTGTGTTCTTTTTCCTGGATGGCTTTTTTATTGGTTGCCAGACCTTCTTCACGACCCTGAAGTTCTTGATCCCGTCTGTCCAAACTATCAATTCTGCGATCCAGAGTTTCTTCTTTTTGAAGAAGCCGTTTTTCAAGGGTTTGTAATTCTTGCCGGCGGCCTTGGGTTTGTTCTTCAAATTCCTGTTTATCACGGTAAAGCTTATCTTTGGCATCCATCGTCAGTTCGAGTTTTTTAGTTTCAATCTCTTTTTCAGCTCGGGCCAGGATGTTTTTTGCCTGAACTTCAGCAGTGGAGAGTTTCTTTTTTGAGGTTGATTTATAAAGAAAATAACCAGCAATCAAACCAATAACCAAAAATGCAACAGACAATACAATAGGTAATATCATGGTGGAAAAGCCTCCTTATGCGAGCCAGAGGCAAAAAGGAATAGTACTGGAAGATTTTGGAAAAAGGATGAAAATATAAAAAATTATAACGCATCAGACATTCAAATGGGTTATAGCAAACGACCTCGCATGACATGTAAATTGATGCGTAAATTTATTTTCAACGACTTCACCCGTATATTTTCATTTTTCCTGCAAAAAAACCAATTTTGGTATTTTTGCGTCCTTTTTATCTGCTCGCAATATATATAATCCGCCTATAAGGTCGGTTGAAAATAATTATAATCGCATCATTTAGGCATGTCAAGGAACAAAACTTATAAAAGTAATAATCGGTCAGTTCGTATGCGAATGAAATATCGGGTACCTGAGCTGATTATTGAGCCGGTCAAAGCAGCCGAAGTAGGCGGAGGGATATTCGTTTAGTTTGTTTGTTCGTTTCGACAGGCTCAGTGAACTATTTTTGTCCTGCTTGTCCTTGCTTGCGAGGGAGATGTTCGTCCTGCTATAGAAAGTGGCAGGATAAAATGGCAGTGTATGCATGCAGTAATGAAATGGAAATTATCGTGCCAGCGCGAACACAATGGGCAGCCTGCCCGGCGAATGCCGGGTAAGCCCATTGATGAAGCGAGTCAATACCGCCGAAGGCGAACATCTCAGGACAAAAATACCACAGGCGTCAAGTGTGGATATGAGCGGATAAATTATATAGCATGCATATTAAGCCTGTGGATTTTTATGCAAGACGTGATATATTAATTTAATTATAGCAAAAAAAATACCCACGAAGCCGTGTAAAGCCCCTCTAACTGAACCTGTATGTTCAGGTGGGGGCCAAAGGACCGGAATTGGCTATCCCTCTGGAAGAAGGAAGACACTTTCACCGGTGAGAAACAGCCCCCGAGTTCATTGCATTGGTTCTAGATTGGCAGCTTTATCACCAACACCGCAGGTACTATATAAATAGCATAACTTTAGGAGCATTGCAATCGTATGTCTTATACCTTTTGGTTGCTTGTTCTGTAGGGGAATTAAAGGGATTGGGTATTTTTGCCAAGCAGGGGTTATTGGGTAGTCACTCGTTTGTTTTTAAAGTTTTGTTTAAGTACGACCAAGCGTTTTCAGTAATCTTTTCAGGCTATTTTACTTGAACATTTATCCACGACTGGGCTATACTAGAATAAGTTTTGATATTTTTTGTTCATTATTTTGTATAGCAGGAATAAAATCGATTTATATAAAAAATCATGATGAAATACTGAATTTGTTTTTTATATAAATATGTATAATAGTTTAAAAAATCAGGAACCGGTTACTGTATAAAAAAGTCTAATTTTTATAGTTTAATATGTTTATAAGAAATAATTGCATTTCAAGCAACTTAATGGGGAAAAGAATGCCAATTATTAAAATAATAAAATTTTGTATATTCGGTATTCTCTTTTTAGGTGTTGCGTCCTCTGCTGTATGGGCGGCAACACCGACATTTACAGATACGCCAACGCATACACCAACGTATACACCAACGTATACACCAACGTATACACCAACGCATACACCAACGCATACACCAACGCATACACCAACGCATACACC
>JAIORK010000020.1 GCA_021108215.1 bacterium
ATTATCAGTTTTCTTGAGTCGAGGGACTCTTTTTTATCCCAATTTGTCGCACTTGCAATTACAATTCACAGTTCTATTACTTACATATTTTATAGTATTTTTTTTATTTTTTGCAATAATAGAAACATAACAAAATAGACGTCACACAAATTATTTTCCGGCTGATTTAGCCTGTTCAATTTCCCCGCTCTAAAGAGCGGAAATTTGGATATGATCTGTAGAAAATCATTATTACGATTCCGTTTCCCCCGGCTTATACGCCGGGGAATTCACGGCTAACATATTAAATAAACGACAATACAGTTTACAGGAGCAACCATGGCATTATGCAAAGCTGCCGGTGTGATTCATACCCGTACTCTTTTACGAGCCAAAGGCGAAAAAACCGAACATTATTTTTTAGATCAGCTGACTTCAGAGGAAAAGAATCTCTATCAAACTGCCATGCCGGTCAGTATGCTTCCGCTCGAAACAGCCATGAAATTTTATTCACTCGCTGTGCCACTGGTTTATATGGGCAGCAGTATCCAGGATGGTTTGACCTCGCTGGCATATGATACGGCAAAAAATAATCTGCAGGGTATTTATAAAATTCTTGTAAGATTTTCTTCCCCGGAAACCGTGATCAAGCAGACCGCGAAAATTTGGAAAACCTACCATAGCAAAGGCGCGGCTGTTTCAGAACAACTGGGTCCGCAGCAGGGCCGGTTCACACTAACCGGTTATCCGGACATCCCCGATGGTTTCGAATACATTATGGATGGTTTTATACAGGCCATGGTTGAAATGACCGGTGTCAAAACTATTGAGATTACACACAATCTCTCCAACCGCGATAGCATGACCTGGGATATTCAGTGGGAATAAAATTGATTGGGATAGGTTATTTTTTTACGCGATAATTTTTAGGGCGCGATGATCCGGCATCCCGCCCGGCATTCGCCAGGCAAGCTATTCGTGGGACATCGTTTGCAGGACAGGCCGTACCCGATTCTGTTATTTTTTCCTGAATCCAATCGGCTTGTTCTTCCGCTTCAGGGTTACCGGCAGCTTGAGCATTTCTTCGATAATAGTGTCTATTTTGGTAATACGCCTGTCGCTGGTTGCCTGTTTTGCTTCCAGGCGGTTGAGATGTTTGTAAATATCCTTATGCACACTCATCAATTCTCGTATTTTTACAAACAATCGCATAATTTGAATATTGACCTGTATGGCACGTTTACTATTCAAAACAGTAGAGAGCATAGCTATTCCCTGTTCCGTAAATACATTCGCAAGTTTTCTAACACCGCCATGGTTTTTTTTTGAAGTTCCAGTTTGGAACATCAAGTTCATTTCTTCCTTATTGAGTTGAAACATAAAATCATCCGGAAACCTATCGATATTTCTTTTTACCGCCTTATTTAAATTCCTCGTCAACACACCATATAAAATAGCTAAATCTTTATCCAACATCACCTTCTGCCCGCGAATAACATAGATCTTTTCCCGAATCAATTCCAGAGATAGTTGCAATTCTTTTTCAGTCATCATATCCTCCAAAAAGTATTTGAAGAATTAGACTGATTTCCGGAAGATTTCATGCATGGAAAAAAACGAAAAGAAATAAAAGCTTATTACCACGGAGAACACAGAGTTCACGGAGAAACCCAAAGACAACAATCAATATCTTTTAGGGTTAAAATCACAAAAACCATTTTGCCTTTACTCCTTTACCCTATTCGTGCCTTTTTAATGTCCATTCGTGGAGAGTTTTTTGCTTTTACGCTTTTGACTTTTCCCTACTTTGCCTTTCTCCGTGAACTCTGTGTCCTCCGTGGTGAGCAGCATTTAATCATTTGAAGTTAGCGCCTTTAATATCTTCTCCTTCATCTCCCGCAGCTCAAACGGCTTGGACAAACACCACATCGCCCCAGCCGCCTTGGCTTCCCGCTCCAGATCGCGGTTCAGTACTGCTGTATAGAAAATCACCTTGGGTTTGTGCTTCATAGCCCGGACCGCCTTAATCACCTCAATCCCGGTCATGCCCGGCATGGAGTAATCCGTGATCACCAGATCCACCTTCCAGCGGTCCATAATTGCCAAAGCCTCCTCCCCATTCCGGGCGGTTTTCACGGCATACTCGCCCTCCAACGCCGTACGGAGGACTTCTAAAAGAAGCCATTGATCATCAATGATGAGAACATTAGGCATCCGGGCCTCTTCCTCACTCTTTTTCAGGCCGATCTTTTTTTGAGTAGACTATTGTCTCTATGTCGCCAAGAAAGACAATAGTCTACTAGCTTTTAATTGTCAAGTCGCTTTTACTGGAGATATTCCAATCATTCGGAGATTTCAATGAGCGAGATTTCGATGGACCCCATGGTCGCCAGGTTTCTGGAATTGATCAAAGAAACCCGGGAAAAGAAGAAAATGACACGTGAACAACTCGCTGCCAAAGCCAAAGTTCATAAAACGACAATTGGGTTGTTGGAAAGAAAACGGAGGATTCCTACCTTGCAGATTGCAAATCAGATAGCCAAAGCATTGGGATTGAGTTTGTCGAAGATGGTGAAAAAAGCTGAGTAATATTCAACTAATGATTTCTATAAATCCACTAACCTCGCTGGAGGTGAGACGTGGCACGGAAAAAACCAAACTCTGAGCCTCGGACTGTAATTCAGCCATCAGTCAATGCAGAAACTGGCATCACTCTTTTACAACAACTCGTCGATAAAGCAAATGATCTATATACTAATTCAAATTTGAAAAACTCTGATATACAAGCATGGAAAACAACAGCACACGACTTCTTGGTTCGAGTATTCGGTTCCGATTCACCAAACATAAATTCGGTCCGATACGCCGATGGAGATGAACCTCTTTTTGCAGGAATGAGCGATGTTGATTATTCAAATTATTTGCGTTCCGGTATGCAAAACAAAATCAAGGTTATCAAGGCTTGCATCGAGCAACTTAATGTCGACATTCAACTCCGGGAAAATAGCAATCCTATTTCAGAACCACAAACTCCAGAGAATGACACACCCTCAAATAAAGTATTCGTGGTCCATGGACATGATGAAGGACTAAAGGAGACTGTCGCTCGTTTTTTAGAAAAACTTAATCTAGCCCCGATTGTTTTGCATGAAAAGCCGAACAAGGGACGCACGATAATTGAAAAATTTTCTGATTACTCGGATGTTCATTTTGCTGTTGTCTTACTCACGGCAGACGATGAAGGAAAATCTATAAAAAGCGCCAAGCAATTAAAACCTCGCGCGCGGCAGAATGTAGTACTCGAGCTTGGCTTTTTTCTTGGCAAACTTGGCCGCGCCAAAGTTTGCGCCCTTTATGAAAAAGGTGTTGAGATTCCAAGTGATTATGAAGGTGTGCTATTTTTACCATTGGAACCACATGATTCATGGAAATTCAGTCTTGTCAGAGAACTCAAAGCAGCTGGTTTTTCTGTTGACGCAAATCAAGTTTTTTCTTCAGATTCTTAGCATTACTTATATTTTTATACTAAGTGCCGGAGTTCGAATGTTCGAATAAATGTGTAGCCTAACAATAGAATTCCAAATTTTGTTCGGGGACGGAGTCAGGTTGTCAGGTTAACCCAATCTACCCCTACATCTTCTCTTCTTATTCGACACCGATCACGGACAACCAAACAACTTCTCCATCGCGACTCAAAACCGCCATGCCAGTCCTACGGGACATGTCTAACTTCAAACTTTGGCCACATCGGCCTTTCCCAAAAAGACGCTGGATTCCTTGGACTGGGTACCAGTGTGCTTTATTGGGGGCCGGAGTCAGGTTGTCAGTTTAAGGCACCTACCCCATCCATAACCGTATTACCGAACTACTGGAGTTCACCATTGATTTTCTAAAGTCCTTAAATCAAACACATCCCCTTCTAGGCGTCAATCACTACAGAAATGTTGGGGGACGGAGTCAGTGTTTGGTGCCGGAGTTAGAATATTTGAATAAGGACGTTAAACGAATAATCGGCCGGGTGGCCTAGGGAAGTCACCTTCCCCAAGCTCCCACAGATCCGGACTTGCGCAATTAACGCATCCGGCTCCTCAGACAATGGATTCTCTACGCTACTTGTGTCTTGTATCTTGCACTGGGAAATGGTAATGGATATCTAGTCAAAAGCCGGGGATATTTCTCCCAATTTAATTTTG
>JAIORK010000021.1 GCA_021108215.1 bacterium
GCTGCTGCCATGATACACATAAGCACGGCCTTCATCTGTCGCGCCATTGTCATAAAAGGGCGCTCCCACGATCACATCACTATAACCATCTCCATTTACATCTCCGGCGCTTGCCACTGAATAACCAAAACCTACAAATATTTCATTACCCTCCACAATCCAATTTGCTGTAGCGGCTAACCCTGAGGTGCTGCCATGATATACAAAAACACGGCCTTCATTTGTCTCTCCATTATCATAAAAGGGCGCTCCCACGATCACATCACTATAACCATCTCCATTCACATCACCTGCACTTGCAACAGAATAGCCAAACCAGGTATCTACCTGATCACTCTCTGCTGTCCAGGCGGCTGTATTTGCCAGCCCGGCGCTGCTCCCATGATACACATAAGCACAACCCTCATCTGTCTCGCCATTGTCATAATAGTGCGCTCCCACTATCACATCACTATAACCATCTCCATTTACATCTCCGGCACTGGCCACAGATCTGCCAAACTCTGCGCCAGTTTGATCACTCTCTGCTGTCCAATTTGCTGTACCTGCCATCCCTGAACTGCTGCCATGATACACAAAGACACGGCCTTCATCTGTCGCGCCATTGTCATAAGCATGCGCTCCCACGATTACATCACTATAACCATCTCCATTCACATCTCCGGCACTGGCTACAGATCTGCCAAACTCTGCGCCAGTTTGATCGCTCTCTGCTGTCCAGGCAGATGCATCTGCCAGCCCTGAGCTGCTGCCATGGTACACATAAGCACGGCCTTCATTGCTCGCGCCATTGTCATAACCATACGCTCCCACTATTACATCACTATAGCCATCTCCATTCACATCTCCGGCGCTTGCCACTGAATAACCAAAATATGCATATGTTTGATCACTTTCATCTGTCCAGGCAGCTGTATTTTCCAGCCCTGAGCTGCTGCCATGATACACATAAGCACGACCTTCATCTTGCTCGCCATTGTTATAAAAATGCGCTCCCACGATCACATCACTATATCCATCTCCATTCACATCTCCGCTACTTGCCACAGATCTGCCAAACCCTGCATCTACCTGATCACTCTCTGCAATCCAATTTGCCGTAGCGTTTAATCCCGAGCTGCTGCCATGATACACATAAGCACGGCCTTCATTGCTCTCCCCATTGTCATATCTATACACTCCCACGATCACATCACTATATCCATCTCCATTCACATCCCCTGCACTTGCCACAGATCTGCCAAACTCTGCGCCAGTTTGATCACTCTCGGCTGTCCAGGCAGCTGTACCTGCCAGCCCTGAGCTGCTGCCATGGTACACATAAGCACGGCCTTCATCTGTCTCTCCATGGTCATAATAATACGCTCCCACGATCACATCACTATACCCATCCCCATTTACATCTCCGGCGCTTGCCACTGAATAACCAAAATATGCATTCGCTTGATCACTCTCTGCTGTCCATCCGGGATTGGTCATCAAGGGATCAATGACTATGGGGTATTTTGCATTGGTATCCTGGTACGCTACAATGATTGTGTTTTTTTCCACTCTTATTTCCGAGGGCAATAACTTATCTGACGCATCTTTGACCTTTAATTGTCCGTATCTCATGATAACCGCCTGATGCTCATCTACGAAATCTATGCTGTTTTGATCTGCTGCCAACCGCAAGGTCAAGCCCTCTATCCTGCAGGATTGAATCATTACCCAGGGGTCACTGCCGGAAGATTTTTTGGAACCTGCAACCGGCTTTTGGTAGATGATAAATCCTTGCTCTATGCCTTCGGGTTTGTTCTCATACCACTCTTTCATCTGCTTGCGATCATAGGTAACCATATTCCCTTGTACGCTTCTTTCGCCCTTATCGACTGATTCCATGTTCCCCAGCCGGCCCATTTGATCAGTCTCCCATTGCCACTGCCATTTTTTGGTTTTGGATTTCTCTTCTTTTTCAGAGGATATTGTTCGCGGCTCAAATCCCACCTTGTTCTCATGCACAGTCATCCGGAAATTATGCTTTCGATTCGGCGCCTGGAGCAGGCCTTGTTTATTTTTGCTGAGCTCATATTCCTGCGCTTTGATCTTTTCCATGGCTTGACTGAGCCACGCTTTATCTGCTCCGCCAGCCACGGCTTTTGGATCAATCGCAGGCTCGCTTAACTGCTTGGAATCTTGTGGCCTGTGATCGCTTTTTTGCACCACCATATAGGCGCCCAAACTGATCAGACCAACCACACTCACCATGATGATGATGGTTATAATTCGTTTAATGTTTACAGACATTTTCTTTTCCTCCGGGAGTTGAATCAACCATGGCAAGCAATGCCATCTTTGCCTTTCATTCCGTCTTTGGCAACACCACCGGATCCGACCGGCGAAATAATAATCATGGTTACACTCCATGGCATGTCTATTGCCATTTATTATAATAAATGGCAATAGACATGCCAATGATAGTTATACAAAAACTTATGCTTTCTGTGGCCTGATCCGCGATAAATCTCAAATCACTCCCCTGAACAAGAGCGAGGAGACCACGGCCTTACACTATTACCCGGCGAATACATGGATTTCGCCTGCGTTATTGAACAATCAGCCTATCTTCTTCATCAATTTCTCTACACGTTTCCGGGTACTTTTTTTAGGTGCATCCAGATATTTATTGGCATATGTTACTATGGCATGTCTATCAGCTGGTTTTAAATTATCAGTTATTTTAATAAAAGCTTCTAATATCCAATCCACTTCATTAATTGAAGCAGTTTCTAAAGCACGAATCAAAATCGGCAAAACACATTTAGCTTCTTGAGTTGATAAAGCACCAACAGCACCTAAATATAATGCCGTTGCACCGGACAAACAAACACCTTGACTTTCTTTCAAATACTGCTTGGCATAGCTGATTGCTTTAATACTGCTCCGGGGATTCAATGAAGCACAATAGCTAAATGTCATCATAATCATCCAACGTGTTTGGGGCTCCGGCATATCCAAGGCAGGTAATAATTTTTCGAGATAAGGCGCAATGAGTTTTGGTTTTTTCTCAGCTGTTTTTTCAATTATTTTTGCAGCACCGGCACGAATACTTTTGGATTTTATATTTTCAGGTTCAAAGCAGGTTAATTGAACAGCCTCTCTCAGCACTTCTTTTTTACCTGCTAATACAACTTTGGCCAATTCCTTGCCAAGTGCTGATGATACTGTCCCTTTATTCCTTTGCAGTTCAGGTAAAATAGACATAGCGCAAATCCTTTCTCGGTAATCGAAAACGAAATGATATTCCCCCGAAAAAACAACACACTATTAAACATCGCCGGACAAACACACAGGTCTGCCCTTACGGCTTCGGGCGCACGAACCTGGTGCCGGACACAAATAATTCTTAACAATTCAACATAATTTTCAAACGACCAGGGTGATTGTATGGTTTTTTTTGCAGACAGTCTAGAAAAAATTTGGGTTGAAGGGGGGGAATATTTGTAAGCGTCAAACTATCCGCATCTTGAATGTTTAAAGATACTCGTTCATAATGCTTCCATAAAACCAAAAAGAAGTCATCATGAAAAGAATACGTCAAAATCAACCCGCCACCCACTGCATTTTCATACTCCAGGTTATAAATCTCAGAGCTTGATTCAAGCGCATAAGCAAATTATTCAACAAAACAAAAGTATCGCTCCGGAGCAATCTCCACTTTCAGAGGTTATTCACCGATTATCGACGTATTGGCATGCTCCCGTCCGATTGGATTTGTGTTATAATAATATATAAATATCAGAACCAGAACAATATTTCGGGATAAGCTAACCATCAGTTTATAAAACCATTGCGCGCGGAAAAAGTATGTTTAAAACGAAAAACGAAAACTAATTATCCGGTACAAAACGTCGTCTCCTTTACAACCCGGAAATTTTTATGGTCACGACAATTGCAACCCTAAAATCCAGCGTGGCCACTAATGCGCCAAAATCCGCAGCTGTTTCGACTATACTTACCGGCAAAACAACGATGCTTTGAACAGTACTTGGTGGAAGTCAATTCAAATTAAAGGACATCGTGGTGCTCCAACTCAGTTTTAAATTAGTAATTACTATAATGTTATTCGGTGTTGGATTCAGTATTCTACAGAACGACGGGCTGGTTGGTTACTGGACAAATCAGTGGTATCTTTTTTTCAATAAAATTGATGCGCAACTGACGGAAATCGAACAACATTATGGCATAGAAGTAAAACATGATATCGGCACTGAAGCGATTCCGGAACTATGGAGAACAGCACCCGCCAATGGAACGGCCGAGCCGGTTTCCCGGCTTGGGTTAACCCGGCATCTGCGAATTTTATCCCATGAATTACAAAAGTACCCGGCCAATGTTATTCGGCATAATTTGTCGACAATTTTTCTGCTTAATAGTCTGAGTTTTTTTGATGTTGAATATGGCGGGACTACTCTTGGCGATGCCATCTATCTCACTGCCGGCGTTCGTAATGAAGGGTACGATGATGCCTACTTGGCAAGTCTTTTTCACCATGAAATGAGTTCAATCTTATTTCAGGCATATCAATTTCCAATAGAAGCCTGGAGTGCAAACAATTCTTCGGAATTTCACTATGCGGAAACCGACGCACAAATTCTAAGGTCAATCAAATTCGACACTCAGTTGAAAGGCAATGAAAACCTATATCGCGAGGGCTTTTTGGCCGCGTATGGACGTTCCACACTTGAAAATGACTTCAACCTATACGCTGAAATGGCTTTCACACGCCCCAAACATCTGCAAAAACTGGTAGTGAAATATCCAAAAATTCATAATAAATTCGAATTAATGAAAGCTTTCTATCTTGGAATTTCAAAAAAATTCTTTAAAAACGGGGACGGTGTGGATCATCCCGAAATAAAACCATGCACCTCTATGGTGCATGGTGGTGGAGGCGGCGGGAATCGAACCCGCGTCCGAAAGACTTTCTACTAATACTTCTACATGCTTAGTCTAAAGTATAAACTTAAGGATGATGCTTGCCTTTAGACATGCTCTCATCAACCCGAGCTTAAGTGTTGTCTCGCTCTCTAACCCTAAAGCACAATTAGAAAACCAACCTGCTTGAGTGACGCCCTTTTAATCAATCACAGGTAAATCAATTAAGGACGAGCAGCCTAAGCTGCTAGTGCGAACTGTTGTTCGTCGATTAAGTTAAATTTCCATCTTTTTTAACGAGGAAAGATGAAGTCCTCGGCATGCCATACCAGCCAAAATTCTCCCGTCGAAACCTAGCGCCCCCTTGTCTTAGAACAGCAAAGCTGTTCTAAGACGGCTCTGCTGTTCTGCTGTTCAATTGTTCTCAATCTTTTGTAAACTTGGCTGCTTTAATCAACCAAACCTGTGTATCTTCTACTTTTACAGGATCAAGCGGCATGGAGTAATTTGCCTTCCCGAATAATTGTTGCCGGAAAAGAAGCTTTCAGGTGCAACCGTTTATCAAACTCTGATTTTTTCCATATTAAGATATCTGTTGCGACCTGCATTCCCCACATTGCTTGATAGGCAAGTTTACTGGTAAGCAATTCGGGTGCAACATCATCATCCATGATAAGCATAAGATCGTAATCACTATTTTCATCAGCATCATCCCTCGCCATGGAACCAAACAAATAGATCCGCTCCGGATGATAGATATCCACGATTTTATTTACAATTTCATTTAATTTTTAATCCTGCGGATACTCGGACATACTTTTTCTCTTTTCTATGGACAATAGATTTTCATCATTCTAGCACTGCTGTCCAGGTTAATCAAACAGCCTATTCCTGAATTATCGTAAGGGCTAAGCCACTACATCTTCAATTTCTTAAATATCCCTTCCGGGATGGTTTTAATAATTAACATAATCCACTTCCAAAATCCAGGTAAATAGACATGATCCTTCTTTTTGCGCACTGCACGGATAATGCCGGTTGCAATGGTTTCCGGTTTGGCGAACAAAAGGCCCTTCTTCTTGTTCCTGGTCATGGGGGTATCCACAAATCCCGGTTTGACGGTTAATACATGAACCCCATGATGCGCCAACCGGTTTCTCAAACCTTGTAAATAAACTGTCAAACCGGCCTTGGAAGAGCCGTATAGATAATTACTCTGCCGGCCGCGGTCGCCTGCCACCGATGAGATGCCCACAATCACACCCTGACCGTTTTTTTCCATATGTGCGGCAATCCGCTCCAAAACAGAGACCGCACCTACATAATTGGCTGCCATCATTTCCTGGGCAAGTTGAAAATCCGCTTCTGCGGCTTTTTGCGGATGCAGCATCCCGAAAAACAAATATGCTTCATCCAGAACTTTTACTTTTTTAAGCACATCACTCATAATTTTTTCGTGCTTTTCAGTTTTTAGTGCATCAAACGAGATCACAATCGGTGTTGGTGTCTGACAGCGTATCTGGATATCATGCGCGGTTTTCTCCAGTTCATCCACATTCCTACTTGCCAGGATCAACTGAGTTTCAGGTCCGGCAATGACCCGGGCCATGGATTTTGCCATCGCTGAATTGGCACCTAAAATTAATATGTTTTTCATTCACACGCTCCTTTTTTCTCCAAGGTAGTTGGCACCTTATCCCTCAAATTCAATCATGACAGAGTATACCATGTGCCTTTGCCAACGCCATACTGGCTAAGGCATTTTTTCTTCACCAGATTCCGAAAATGCTCTTTCAGCGTATTACGGCTGGCACCGCTTTTGCGGGTCATGTCTCCTATCGTCACGCGGCCATGGTCGCGGGCATAATCCAAAATTTCCACGGCCAGCTCAGGCAAAGTGGCAAGGACCAACTTTTCCTGCTCAACCTTAACAGTCAGGAGCCGCTTTTGCTGTTGCAGCACACGAAGGAAAAACCCGATCCAGGGCTGCCAATTCGGCGCCTCAGTACGGATCGTACCTTGCGTCTGTCTGAGCGCAAGATAATAACCTTCCTTATTATTCTCAATAACGCTCTCAAGCGAGCTGTAAAAGATGTAAGCATAATTGGCCTGCAACAACAACAGCGTGGTTAGAATCCGGCTCAAGCGGCCGTTGCCATCCTGAAAAGGATGGATTTCCAGGAACACGACAATAAACACGGCTATCGCCAGCAAAGGATGCAGTCGGCGTGTCTCGCGCACCTCATGCAACCAAGCGGTCAACTCTCCCATGAGACGTGGCGTGTCGAAAGGGGTTGCCGTCTCAAATACGATGCCAATCTGCGCTCCATCTGCATCGAAAGCAGCCACACTGTTTGAGGCTGTTTTATAACTACCGCGGTGCCGTTCATCCTTTTCGCTGAAGGCAAGCAGATCGCGGTGCAATTGCCGGATATGATTTTCCGTAATTGGGATATCCTGCCAGGCGTTGAACACCTGATCCATCACCTTGGCGTAACCAACAACCTCCTGTTCGTCGCGGGTGGCAAAAGATGTTATATTAAGATCAGCAAGCAGATATTCAACCTCACGATCTGTCAGCTTGCTGCCCTCAATGCGGGTTGATGAGCCAACGCTCTCGACTGTGGCAATTAAGCGCAAGGCTGTCAGACGCTCAGGTGCCAGCGTACCCAAAGACCGCCAAGCGCCTTTGAATTCATCGATCTCGGAAATCAGCGCCAGAAGGTCAGGTGTGACTTGAATGGTATCAGTTTTCAGCATATAGATATCCTTCCACCCATATCATCACCCATATCCACCCATAAGTCAAACCATATTTCCACCCACATACACCCATAAAAAGGTGCCAGGCACCTTTTTACCTGGACTTCCCCATTTTTTTCTCAAAGTTTCTCTCGCTATCGCTTGAATCCTATGGGTTTTGATTTTCGTTTTAAAATAATCGGCAAATTCAACATTTCCTGGATTACCTGATTGATATTTATGATTTCTTTGGACTGGCCCAATTGTTTCATCTCTAATTTATTCATCCGGTTATAAATATCTCTATGCATACTCATCAATTCACGGATTTTTGTAAACGTCCGCATGATTTGAATATTAATTTGAATCGCTGATTTGCTTCTTAAGCAGGATGACAGCATAGCCACGCCATTTTCAGTAAATGCGTAAGGTGGATATTTACGGTGTTGTCCTCTCTTTAAGGTCACAAATTGTGACCTTAAAGAGTCATTTTCAGCTTGTGTTATTTGGAACATAAAATCCTCGGGGAATCTTTCTTTGTTTCGTTTTACAGCCTGGTTAAATACTTTGGTGGTGACGCCATAAAATATCGCCAGCTCCCTGTCCAACATTACTTTCCGTCCCCGAACAATGTATATTTTTTCCTGGATGAGTTCCAATGACAGACTATTGTTTTTGGCCATGTGCTCCTCCCTGGTTTTGTACTATTGGGATTAGACCGGCTAAGGAGGATATAATTGCGAATTATTTCAGTTTTTTTGTATGACAAGCGGCAAGCACAGCGCTTTATCCGACATCCGGTTATTACTGCCAACGTCTCTTTTTTAGCTCCCCATATTAAATGACCCCTATTCATGGTTGGCGCTTTCATTACTATTCCAAAATTGCCGGGGGTTTTTTATCCAAATCCATTTTAAAAAATTGCGACTGATATATTCCTGCTAACACACCCATATCAGGTGCCTGGCACCTTTCGCATTTAGGTATCCCCAGGACTAATTCCTTTGTATGGCTGAATGATCATTTTGTTTTATTAATTAGTGCTTTGCTTTTAAATAAAAAATCTTCCGCTGCATTCAACAATATTTCTGCACCGTCACGCGACCATTCATTGGAATAATCGGCGTTTTCCCTTAACATTTTCGCATTCTGCAAGTATTCGATCAATCTTACAGGCAATAATTTTTCATCCACGTAAAGCGCCCGAATTGCAATGATAAGGCAGGCGTGGCTTTTCTCTCGGTAATTTTTCGCATAGAGCAACGCTCGCGCACTATGGAACATGGAGTAATATGCTTGCACGGTTGCCCATTTATACCCCGACTGGTCAAAAGATACTTTTGCAGTCTTATAATCATCTTCAGCAATCTTGATTTCTTTGGAAGCTAGCGCTTTTCCGCGCGAAAACTCCATAATCTTATTTTTACTTAAGCACTCTTTAAAACCGGCATTCATTTATCCGCCTCCCAAAGCACCAGTCCGCGGGACAGCTCTTCAAAATATTCCCGGTCCTTTTTTCCCATCTCAACGAAAGCCAAAGGTGTTTTAAAAACAAACTGAACTTTTTTTTTCAGATCAATCTGTCCGGCAATTTTTTCAGCATCAACCAGGGCATTGGTTATTATTAGTAAATCAATATCACTGGCCGGGATATCCTCGCCGCGCGCACAACTTCCATATAGAATTATTTTTTCACAGACGGTTTTCAGTTTATTAATCAGCGGCTGAAGCATAAGTAGATTTTGCATGACTTTTAATTGTTTGATCAACGGCTGGTTGGTCGTTCTAACGGAATAAAGATAAATTTTCGCCTTTTTCTCGCGAACAATTAACTTCTCATCCGCCAGCTTCCTTAAAGTCGTGTTGATTCCGGCTTTGCTGATTTTCGTTCCCGCTTGGATTTCGTTAGCTGTAAATTGCTTTATTGGTTCCCGGATCATAAAGTCCAATACCTTTTGCGGATTGGTCGCAACCACTATTTCGTTAAGCATGCATTCCCCACCAGTCTAATATATTATACGTACGTCTGATTAAATAGACGTACGTATAATATATTAGACTTAAATAAATTTACTGTCAAGCAATTTGCACTGGAAATTCCGGAACATGGTTTCGGTATCAGCCATATCCGTAACACGCATTTTTTCGTCCGCAGCAGACATTTTCAAACCGTTACATTTTGTAACGGTTTCGTTTGCGCCTTCATCTGTAAGCCTTTTCTTTAAAACGCGCCAATATACCACAGGATTTTGGCTATTGGTCAGAACTGAAACAACATCTACAACAGAAAAAAACCATTGCTCATTTTGTTCATCCCAAAATTTGCGTATTTTTTTGCCTTCAAACAGTGCTACTTTTTTTTGGTCGCTCATTTAAACCTCCACAATAGAGACAACACACAGTGTCAATATACACGATATGAATAAAAAAATCATTCCAGGACGCCTGTTTCTTTCCTGATCCGGCAAGCACTATGTGTCGTTAATATTTTAGACAGCGTTTGATAATTTTTATTTTATGTTTTCTTGAATATTTTTATTCCCCCGACTCTTAATCGCGCCTGGCGACTTTTACCTCATTTCATACACGGGCATTTTATCCTTTATTATCTGATGTGACTCCCTGTACTTTGATTTGTTCAAGGTTTTTATCTATAAGCATTATGATGTCATCTCCAAGTGCATCGAAAGCATTAATTGATTTACCACCGTCCATTTGAAAACGTGTTCTTCCTAACTCTGTCATTTTAACTGCAATTTCAACTAAGGAATTCGTTAGTTCAGGCAGAACATCGAAAGGAGCGCTGGCAGCAATGGTCAAAATTTGTGCCCCACTGCTAACGGATTTATTTTTTAAATCTGTTAGGAAAGGATCTATACATTTACCCTGCTCCCCACCATAAACCGATGTCCATAACATCTTGAACTCTATTAATTTTGTAAATACACAAGATTCCCACAACTCCGGTTCTACCTGTAAATCCGTCATCATAATATTCGTGTTTTTTAACCAAACACCATTAGATAAATTGTCTGCTATCTTCTCCAACTTCTGCCTTATATCATTATTGTGTTGAACTAGCTTTTCAATTCCTACTACAAGTTCATGCATCCCTTTTTCACTTAGAAAAGATAGTCCCTTGAATGCAGACAAATCCATTATTTGTTCCATGTTTCTTGTGTCTGATTGTAACCCCCCATAATATGAAACCTTCACATTGTATGTTAAAGGCAACTCACTTTTAGCGAAATAAGAAATTGCGCTATCAAAAAATGTCCGTATTTCATGCCCTGGAGGTATCGAAGCGATCCCTCCCCTTATGAGAGTTAATTCATTTATCTCCCCTCCATCGCTGTTCTTAAGTGGGGGTTGAAATTCCAGCTTCACATTCCTCGCAACAGTTTTACCTCCATTCTTTACAACAAGATATATTAATTGCTTTCCATAAGGAATCTCAAAGTAGGCAACTATATATGGCGCAACTTCTTGGCCTCGAGATTCTTTCATTTCCTTCAAAATATTTTCTGATACCTCTGCAGATTTTTTTGAAGCAGACGCAATGTGCCATGTTTTAACTACATATATGATCAAAAATATTAGCGTTGCTATTTGAACTATGTCAAGGGCTGTTTCCATCTTCAATATCCTCCATAAGCTTTGTGTCCTTCATTTGGAGCTTTCCCCTTCCACAATCTTAATCTCCGCCTCTGTCAATCCGTATAACTCATACACCAGCCTGTCAACCTCCTTGTCCGTTGCGTCAATCTGGCGTTGGATAAGAGTCTTTTCGTGATTTTCTTTCGTTACTGGCAATTGCTTGTTCAACTCCAGCATACGTCCAACAAGAGAAACCATTTTGTCATGATTTTCTTTATCGGTTGCACTGGAAAACTCGACATTCAAAATCGGTATAGTCTTTAAAAACATAGTTTTATAAATATAAAATTCATTAGCTTTAGGAACTGTTGTCTTTTTATAATACCACTCAATCAAAGTAGAATTAATAATGCCCAAAATATATGCAATATCCAAAACTACATTTCCCCGAAGAAAAAAGCCACAAACTGTATCCCCGTAGTATTGTTGCTTTGTATCAATTGCAAATCGATTCCGATCAGATAACTCAGGAACAACTATTTTCACATTTTCAAAATTCGCCACACGTCGCTGATTCCAGAGTTCATACCATTTTTTTGAGGATTTTTCGAAATATGGTCTAGCAATAATTTTTTGCTTTTGATTTAGCAAGTAATTATAATACTTTGGTGCTTTTTCCTGAATTGTTTTTTCCTCAACCAACTCACCGTTTGTATCATATGGATAGAACACATACTCCGAATGAGACTCACAATAATATTTTCTAATATTTTTACCTCGCAGACAGGGTTTAAAATAACTTTTCTCAAATCCTTTACTTGCAATCTCTTTTGATGAAAATAAGTACACGTCATTTAATCCGGTTACTATTCCTTCCGAAATTCTTTCAACAAATCCTGACAAAGGTGCACATTTATTGTTTTCCACTATTTTTCTTACAATTAATTCGTCCCGGTCACTTCTAAATACCCATAAATTTTCTGTTAATTTACTTTGAAAATAGTAATCTCCCGTTTCAATTAATCCATGTTTATAAATTAGTTTATTTTTTGGTTGAAAGGGTTTCGAAAACACGAATATACCTGTGTAGTTGAGCACATTATTGAATATTTGTTTATGCTCAAAATCTACAATTGATAGGATTGCACAGTTATTTAATAAATATCGTCTTATTCCTCTTCCATGATCTCTTTTAATAAATCCAGTCGGACATATATATGATAATAATCCTTTGTTTTTTAGAAGCTTCAACCCTTCTTCAATAAATAAAACGTAAATGTCAAATTTACCAGTCGCGCTATTGAAACTCTTTTTAAAATATTCTTTCACATCCTTAAAACCATGAAAGCCAATATACGGTGGATTACCGATTACAGCATCAAAGCCACCAGCCGTCATAATCTCCAGAAACTCGCGCTCCCAGTCAAAGGGATTAACTCGCTGGAGTTCTTCCGAATCAGGCATGAGCCGGTCGTTAAAGTAATCCGGCCCTATCAATGAATTTCCACATTTTATATTTTCAGACAAATCCGGCAGGGCGCGTTCGTGAAAAAGTTTAAATTGATGAACCAGAGTCCGATTGGACTCGCCTTCCAGCACTTTGAGCAGTAATGACAGCTTGGTGACTTCCACTGCCTGGGAGTCTATGTCTACGCCAAAAATATTATTGGTCAGAATTCTCTTGCGCTCGGATGTGGTCAGGTGCCAGTCATTGTCACGACCCTGGAAAATTACCGTTCTCTTTCCCTTGGACCACTTCTCTATCCCGTCTTTGATGTAAAAATTCCGATGCCAGTCCAGGAGTTTCTGATAAGCGCCGATCAGAAAAGAACCTGATCCACAGGCTGGGTCAAGAATTTTCAGGTTGGCTGCTTGCTTTGGCGTTTTACCTTCCAGCAGTTTTCCCACGGTATTATTTACGATATAGTCAACAATGTAGGTAGGTGTGTAATAGACACCTCCGGCTTTTTTAACCTCCGGCTTTTCTTCTATTTTGGCATGATGGCCTTCAGTCAGACGTATAACTTTTCCTAAAAACTGTTCGTATACCTGGCCCAAAATGTCAGCAGTAAACACAGAAAATTCATAGGGACTTTCAGGATAATAAAGCTGCTTGATAATGTGTTTTAAAAGGTTGTCATCTATTTCAAGATTGAGGGTCAGTTCATCCGGATATCCAGAGCGTCCTTTTTCTTTTTGAAAATGAAAAAGCCCGGAATTGTACCGTTCGTCAGCCTGTTGAAATGTTTCGCAAAGGCGTTTATATACACCTACACCATTAACATGCCCTTGCAAGCGGCCATAATTTTCAATACCCCGATCCTCACATATTCGCAGAAAGAGGATACGATCCAGTATCTTTTGCACAGCATAATTCAGTTCATGCTGGCTTAGCTTGGGATTGCGCAGAGCCAAATTTTGGGCCAGTTCCTTGCGCCACTCGCTAATGCTCTCTAAAAAGGCTTGATCTACCGCAGCGGTTCCACGCCTGCCCTTACCTCCGGCAAATTTGTCAAAAGAACCTTTCAGGACTGCATCTCTGGAAAAAATCGCTGCTATTTTATCCCACTGGTCGGCGTATTGCTTATAGGTAAAATAATGTATTCTGGCTATGTTCGGTTTATCACCCTGATTGGGTTTGACCCGACCGTCATAGATTGCGAATTCTTCAAAATCAGTCAATATGGAAAGGGGTAGCTTGGCAGACCAGGCATAACGCCGGAGCTGAAAAGCCGGATTGATGTCATCTTTGAGGTTGATTGAGGGTTTCTTGGCTTCCAGAAAAAATTTACGCATACCACCTATTTGGAAACAATAGTCCGGCGCTTTTGTAGCACCTCCAATTTTGATAGCGTCTTCGTGGATTACGTCCTTATACATTTCCGCATTACCATTCACATTGGCCACATCCCACCCCAGAGCGGTAAAAAACGGGTCCAGGAACTCCCGGCGGAGTTGGGTTTCATTGTAATGGCCGGAAGTATAGGCCTCTAAATTGCTTTCAAAACGATCAACTAAATCCAGAATAATTTGTGGTGCAGCCAAAATTCCTCACCCTCTCTTTGTGGTATTTCGCCAAAACAAAATGACTCTTATTTGTGGTTGATGCTTTCATTATATTCCAAAACTTCCGGGTTTTCTTTATCCTGCTCCCATTTTAAAGGATTGTTGACAATATATTCCCGTGTTTCGTTTAATTCATTTTCAGTGCGAATGATATGTTCCCAATAATTGCGTTGCCATACACGATCAACGGATGTGTTTTGATTCATCCATTTTGTAACACCAATTTTAAATCCGCGTATGATGGAACCAATGGTTTTTGATGTTCCGGACGGCCGAACTGGTGATGATAATGACGATCGGTTAACCATTGGTAGGGGCGAAAAATTTTTCGCCCCTACGTTTATTTTCATTCCATCAACAATCACCACAATCCCATGAACATGATTCGGCATACTAACAAATTGATCCAATTCAACCTGTAAAAAATGCGTGGGAATATCATGCCAACATTTTTCCACCATCCGCCCGGCATCATTCAAAATCATTTCCCCATCAACAACATCCCCAAACAAACATTCCCGGTTGTGCGTGCAGATGGTCACATAATACATCCCGGCCTGTGAATAATCATATCCCTGTAATCGAGCAGATCGTCTGTGATGTTTGACGGAATCATATCTCATAGAATACCTTTTTTTCCAGGAGAATATCGTAGGGGCGAAAAATTTTTCGCCCCTACCGGCGTTTCTTCGCAACCGCCTTTTTTATTGTTTTCTTTTTTCTCGTGGTTGGTCTGCTGCCTGGTTCCAATCCAAGCCTGCGTGCCTGGTCCGAGGTAAAAACATTTTCCGGATCGTATTTTTTCTTGATTGCTTTCCATTCATTAAGCCGGGGATACATGGCTTCAAATGTTGACTGACGCATGCGGCTGTCCTTGGCCAAATAGAGCCGGCCTTCATATTTAAGGACCAATTCATCCCACTTATCCATTTCCTTCAATATGGAGCCATTACCAATTGGAAAATCCAATGCAATAAAATAACCGGGCATGGGAAAAGAGAGTGGGGCTTTTTGCGGGCTCTCGCCGAATTTTTTTAAAACCGATAAAAAAGATGCCTGACCGGTCTTGGCAATGGCTTCCAGCACTTTCTGGATGCCGTCAAATCCATGTTTCGGCGGGATCAAAAACTGGTACTGTGCCATACCGGGTTTGCCGTATATCCGGTTCCACTTAAGCACTGAATCAAGTGGATAAAAAAAAGTATCAATATCCACCAAACTGCTGACCCGCTTAGGGTGCTTTCCATAGTACAAAGCATTAAATGCCGAGACAGTCAGAGGATTCAGGCTCCAGGACGGAAGCTCAATCGGCACACTGACTTTACGCGACTGATTCAAGCGGAGCGGATCACGACGCCGTGCGCTGGTCTTGAGTTCCGCTTGTTTGGCAAATGACCCGCTCATCATGATGCTCCGGCCAAGCTGCTTCCCCTTTGCCACGCAATCAATCCAGGCCACGGTCAAAGGGCTGTCTGCCACTTCCTCAAAAATCTTAAAAATATGCTCCAGATTTTTTGCTTTGATCCCCTCATAATGCAGTGTGCTGCTCTCAATCGGCATGAGTTTGATCTCCACGCTCTGAATCAATCCGGTCAGCCCCATACCGCCAATGGTTGCCCAGAATAAATCCGGTTTTTCTTTGGGAGAACAGCTCACCTGGCTGCCATCAGCCAGCACCATATACAGCTTCTGAATAAAATGCCCGATGCTGAGTTTACTTTTGCCATGCACATCCGCTGCCACCGATCCTCCCAGGGTCGGATATTTGGTGCCGGGTGTGGCAGGTAAAAACCAACCTCGGGGAACAAAGGTAGTGATAATCTGTTCCAATGTCACCCCTGCCTCTGCATGCAAAACACCGGTCTTGGGATTAAATGCAAAAAAACGGTCTGCCTGGGTGTAATCCAAAACAATATTATTCTCATTGAGCGCCGGATCACCATAGGAACGTCCGGCACCGCGCGCCAAAACAGATTTCCCCTGCCGGTTGCGCAAGACAGCCAGTGCTTCTTGCGCTGCATGCAAATGAAAAACATAACTTTGCGTTTTCGGATAGCGACCCCAGCCTTCCAACATCACTTGAGGCGGCAACTCCGTTGGCAGACTTGGCTTTGCTTTAGGCGTTGATTTCCTCATTTTCATCGATGACTGTCTCGCAATTCCCGGGCGGTGTCCCGTTTAATATCTTTTTCTTTCAGCGTCTCTCTTTTATCATAGACATTCTTGCCCTTGGCCACTGCCAGTGAAATCTTGACCTTATTCCCCTTTAAATAAGCACCCAGCGGAACCAGGGTCAATCCTTTTTGCGCCACCTTGTCTGCCAACTTCTTGATCTCACGTTTATGCAGCAGCAATCTCCGGGTCCGCACAGGATCGGGATTCTCCCGGTTTCCCTGGGCATAAGGCGAAATATGCATATTTTTCAAGTAAACCTGTCCGTCTTTAATACTGGCATAACAATCCTGAAAATTCGCAGTTCCCAAACGGAGTGACTTTACTTCGCACCCTTGCAACTCAATACCCGCCTCTACTTTTTCTAAAATATGATAGAGGTGAAACGCTTTGCGATTGCTCACCAATTGATTATTTTTCTCTTCTTTTTGACTCAAAACCGTTTCCTTCCCCGTTTGCTTGCCAATCGCGGACGATGCCCGGTACGAAGCTTGTGTGTCGTGCCGGTTGTTTCTACCAGGCCAAAAACAATTTGCATCTCCAGACGGTCAACACGTTTCAGAACAATCTTAACCTTTTGGCCTATCGTAAACCGGCGGCCATGATTTACGCCCAGCAAAATTCTTTTGCTTTCCTCAAACTGATAATAATCATCCTGCATCTCTGCAGCGCGTACCAAACCCTCAACAAAAAAAGCTTCCAGTGCAACAAAAAAGCCAAACTGCGTCACCATACTGATGGTGCCGGAGAATTCCTTGCCCAGCTTATCCTCCATAAATGCCATCTGTTTCACGCGCACAGCCTCGCGTTCCGCTTTCTCCGCTCTGCGCTCCAGTTTGGAAAGCACCTCGCCCCATTGCGCCATCTGGGCGGCCCGGCGATTGCGTTGTTTGCCGGTTAATTTTACCTGAGCTATTTTTTCTGTCAAGACACGGTGTACAATCAAATCCGGATACCGTCGGATGGGTGACGTGAAATGTGTATAACACTCACTCCCCAATCCAAAATGTCCAATATTTTTAGGGGAATAGACCGCCAACTTCATGGCCCGCAACAAGGCGATATTCAGTACTGCGGCCTCCTGCTTTCCTTCCCAGGCATGCAGCAGCCTTTGGAATGCCTGCGAGGCCTGGCTGGGTTTTTTGATCTCCAGTTTATAGCCATACGCTTTCAAAAACATCTCAAAGTCGAGTAATTTTTCGCCGCTGGGTGCTTCATGAATCCTGTAGATCGCCGGCAGGTCCTCTTGGCGTAAATATTCAGCCACCGCCTCATTGGCGGCAATCATACAATCCTCAATCAAACGATGGCTTTCCAATTGCACCCGTTTTTCAATCGTCTCGACCTTGCCATCCGCACCCAACACCACTTTGGGCTCCGGCAGATCAAAATCCAGACTCCCGCGAGCATTGCGTTTCTTGCGTAACGCCAACGAGACTGCATAGAGACGGCGTAATTCTTTTTCAAAAGGAGATGCCGTATTTTTTTTCTTTTTCCCATCCAGCACCGAGGTCACTTCCTCATAAGTCAATCGCCCGGCACTATGAATCACACTGCGATAAAACTCGCGCTTGGTGATCTGACCCTGCTCATCAATTTCCATATAGACTGAGACAGTCAACCGGTCTTTATTCGGCACCAGACTGCACACCCCGCAAGAAAGTTCATCCGGAAGCATGTGAATGACGCGGTCGGGTAAATAAACACTGGTGCTGCGCTCACGCGCTTCCAAATCCAGACGCGTGCCTTCTTCCAGATAATGTGCAACATCCGCGATATGTACACCCAAACGCCAGCCACCCTCGGGAAGGTCTTCACACGAAACCGCATCATCAAAATCCCTGGCATCCGCACCGTCAATCGTCACAATCGGCTGTCCACGCAGGTCAAGTCGATCAAACATGCTGACATGATCCGGCTCTTTTGCAATCCGCTTTGCTTGTTCCAGCGCAGGCCGGGAAAACTTCACCGGGAGTTCAAATTTTTTCACAATCGAGGTGATGTCCACCCCCGGCGCATCCTCAAATCCCAAAACTTCTGTAATGGCTGCAACACCCTCTTGGTCCGTGTGCGGCCACTGCAGAACCTTGGCCACCACCTTTTCTCCATGCTTGGCCTTTTTAGTTTTATCCTTGGGAACCAAAAATTCATGAATACCCGCCATGCTATCCGGATGGATCAAACGCACACCGTCCGCTTCTCTATATCGCCCGACAATATCCTCACGCGCTCTTTTCAATACCTTTACAATACGACCCTGACGCTTTTGCTTATCCCCTGCGCGTGTGCGGGATTTCACAACCACCTCAACCTCAACCGTATCCTCGGGCATGGCATCTTTGATAAGATAATCAGGAATATACAGATCTGATTCTTTCTCATCGTCCGGGATTACAAAACCAAATCCCGCTCGTTTCTGAACAAAACGCCCATGCAATGTTTTGTTGCTCTGTCTTGGGCCATACAACCCGCCACGGAGCCGGGAAATTTTTCCTTGCATGGCCAAATGCTTCAAAAGCAGACTCAACTCCATCTTATAGCCGGAGGAGAGTGACATTTCCTCCATCAATTGCCTGCGTGAGCAGGCATGATGCTGAAGAATTTTCAGAATCTGCTTAGTATCCAATAATTTCCTATTTGAGCGTTTTCGCGCCATTTTTCCCCATTTCCTCATCTATTTTCAAAAAGCTTTTGACTTGACAGCGAACTTCCCGGTAGGGTATATTGCTTTTCCTTGCGGAAGTGGCGAAATTGGCAGACGCGCTAGATTCAGGATCTAGTGGGGGCAACCTCTTGGGGGTTCAAATCCCCCCTTCCGCACCAAACCTTTCACCCCAAAGTCACTTACTTCTTTTTAGCCGTCTTTTTTTTCAATGAACGTACTGTAGGTTTCCCAACAACCGCTTTTTTTACTGATTTTCCAACACTTTTCTTCACTGCGCCTTTTTTGACACCTTGAATCTTTTTAGTATTTTTCTTCACAACCTTCTTTATTTTCGATTTCCGGCTTGCTTTACGACGCAGGTCCGCCTCGTTGCCTTCTATAATTTTCTTAACTGCCTTGGTCGTCCGCTTGACCAGCTTCTCACCACTCTTAATTACTGTGGATGTCCGTTTAACCAGCTTCTCACCCCGCTTCATCGCCTTAGATGTCCGCTTGACCAGATTATCCCGCAAGGTACGTGTTTTGGATGCTTTGGAAGCTGTTTCAGTGGTTTTCGCTTCCGCCTGGACCAAAATAACATCCTTACCAATAACCAGTTCGCGGGCATCCACCGTGATGAATTCATTATTTTGCGTCCGAAGTTTATTAACCTTTCCCTGACGGCTGGAAATTTTAATATCCTGCAGTGTCCCCATGACCTTGCCGTCTTTGCTGGAAATAGACATTCCCAGCAAAGTATCTATACTGCGGCCGGGCGGAGTTCCCGTGCGTACAGCGCTTTCATTGGCTATATAAATCAGGTCGACACCGATACGTTTAATCTCCTCCACCCGAATCCAGCGCTGATCCCCGCCCCAGACCATCTGGCTAAGTTGAATGCTTTTCAATTGATTGGTCTTTTCATCCACAAACACGGTATGAACACTTCCCAGCAATCTTCCTTCATCTAAACTGGCAACTTTTTTGGTTTTCATCTGTTTGAGTGAAATTGGCATATTGCTTATCCCCTTTATTCAAATGTCTGTAAAAAAACCGCTGTTTCAGTCCGCTCCTGAAACCAAGGACGCAGGATGTCACGAATGGCATTGATCTGCCAGCTGCGCACATGGCGTTCGGGTTGCGAGAAAATTTTTGTCTGAACCTGTTGCAGACATGGCAGATAGTCCTGGGGTAAAAGCAATCCTATGTCAATCACCAGGACTTCCCGGGTACGCAGCCGGAAGCTGCCGGCCATACTGGCCAACGGTTCAAAAGCGCTCACCAAAAATGGACCGGTATCCGGACTCCCGATCCGCTGATAAACCATTTGCGCACGCTCAAAATGATAGTGGCTGATCCAGACCTCCCAGTCTTCTGCAATCGAAGCCGCATTCATTTCACTACGATTTGCCGCCTGAACAGGCCAATAGACAATGCTGGTCTGCTTTTGTCGCGTGACGGGATATGTCGCAACCAGGCCAAACCAGAATGCGCGCGCCATCTTCTCCAGAAAACTCCGTTTTTTTTCTGTTTGCACCGCTTGGGGTCGAAAAACAAAGTAACTGAAAATATGCGAAGCGACATCCTCATCAAAACCGTCAATCAAAAAATCCCGCGAAACAATACTTTCTCCCATAATGGGTATCGCAGTAGGTGTTTCCACAGGTTTGTGGACACCGGGTTGCCCGCATCCGGCAAGCAGGATCATTGCCGCAAAAACGCACTTCACTTTTTTTAATACCACGCTTAGGCTTCCTTATCATCCTGGGATGGGGCGGGACTTTCCTCAGCCGTTTTTGTCTCCTTTTTACCTTGTTTGAACAAATCCGCCTCATTCCCTTTTAAAACCTTTTTGAAGACATTCGTGGTCTGCTTCATAAAGTCCTTGCCCAATACGGAATCTATAAATCCATCTTTTGGTTTAACGCTGACACGGCTTTGGGCTTGTGCCCCCGCCTGAACAAGAATCAGGTCCTCACCAAAAACCGTTTCAACCGGATCAACATCCACACTCAAATTATTATTCAATCCCAGTTCTGTGATCTTCCAGGTATCACGGTCCACCTCAATATCAGCCAGTTGACCCAATGACCGTCCGTCTTTACTCGAAACAGACATGGCGACCAATTGGGCCATGCGCTTTCCTTGGGGTTCTCCCTTGGAAACCACACTCTCATTGGGCAGAAAAACCAGATCGACCCCGATTTTTTTTACATCTTCAATCGCGACCCAGCTGTCCTCGCCGGCCAACGGGGTTCCGGTTCGCAAAACCAGCCCCACGACTTTTTTCTCCGCCAAATCGAGATAGATGCTGTTGACCGTGCCTAACATCACACCCTCAGTATAGGTCGCCACCCACATGCCTTTGATATCCTTTAACCATGAACGCATCCTCATCACCGCCTTATTTAAAATACACGATGCAAAACAACGTCTCCAATTTTGACATGCGAATTCAGGCTTTGCAAGTATCATTTTTAAAATCATTCTGCACCGCAGAGGCGCTGAGTGCGCAAAGAAAAACTTTTATTTTAATCATTATTTGAATATATCAATTTTTCATCCTCAGCGTCCTCTGCGTCTCGGCGGTGAACTGCCTTTAAGCTTTTTTCTTGGATTTAAATGAAATTTCATTTATAGTCTTTGAAAAGGAGTCTACTTGTGGCTGATTTACTCTCCCGGGAAGAACATTTTGAAGACCGTTTGGAAATTACCGGTTATTTCACTTCCGGTGTGGCCAGTATTTTTCTCCTGATTTTTTTCGGTATGATTTTTTTCTATAAACCGGTCCAAAATCTTCCGCCCATCACGCAGCTGTTCATCCTGCTCATCTCCATTTTTCTGCTGACAATTGGTTTTTTCATTCCGCGCGGCAACAATGCGGCCCGGATTCTTTTCCGTATCTTTTTCCTTTGGTTCGGCGCCTATACTTATTTTAAATCCATAGAACAAGGCCAGTGGTTCTACTTACCCCTGCTACTCTATTCCGCATACATTCTTTGGGTTTTAGGCCATCCGGTCGGCATCCAATTTTTCCGAAAACTCAAACCCCATGAAGAAAAACAAAAACCTGTGGCCAATTGGCTGACCCTGCACGGCACCGTACTTTTATTGGCAAGCTGTATTGCCGGTCTCAAAGGCGCGATGATTATCAGCAGCACTGAATCAGACCCCCTCTATGATCCTGATTTAGGAATGCTTTCCCTTTTCCTTTCCCTGGTTTTTCTGTTTTTACTTTTCTTTTTCCGAAGAATGAAAAACTGGGCACGCTGGTGCCTGATTTTATTGAGTCTTACCCTGGGTGTTTTCGGAATTCCGGAAACCATCAGTACCCGGATCACATCATATATTTCCTATTGGAAAATCCTGACTTGGGTTTTTTATTGCGTCGGGTTGGCCCTGTACCTGATTTTTTCCCGGAAGATTCAACAGGCTTTCCGGACTGCCCCGCCGAAGACTGCCTGAACATGCAGTCCCTCTGGTTTTATGGAATTTTTTATGGTGCCCTGGGACTGGGAATGGGATTGCGGCGCTTTCGCCGGTATGCCGCACCGATGATGCGCCTGACAGTCTTGGGGATTGATGCGCCGCTCTTTTTTATCAGCTTCTGGCTTTTAGACCTTGACCGGGTTTTCCGTTTCCTGCCCATCCCCATCATTGCGACCGCACTGGTTTTGCTGCCGCTATGGTTCTCACCGCGGATCGCCGAAAAACTCATTGCTGAAAAAAAGGGGCAAGGCAGTTTTATTCTCTCCGCCGCATTTTCCAATATCGGGACAACCGGGGGTGCATTTATCTGTTACCTGCTTTTTGGTCTGGAAGGCCTTGCCTTGGGCTACCTGTTTCTCCTGCCTTATCCCGTGCTGATCTTCACACTCGGTTTCAGCGTGGCCAAACACCATACCTGTGACTGCCGTTTATCCTGGCGTGATTATCTTGGCAATATTCTGGGAAATCTCATCGCCATTGTTCCCTTGCTGGCAATTGCCCTCGGACTAGTGTTAAATACACTGGGGTTGCGGCCGCCGACCGACATTGATGGGATCATTGATTTATTTGTCAAAGCCGGTCTGGGCATCATGTGTCTGGCAATCGGAATGACCTTAAATTTAAAACGCATTTTTACACCAGCCAAGGCAATTTGGTCTTTGGCCGGAATTAAATTTATTGCACTCCCTGCCATTGCCATCATGGCGGCGCTTTTAGCCTATGGTTCACTCACCACGCTGCCCGCCAAAATCATTGTGATTCAAAGCGCCATGCCGCCGGCCATCTATGCGGTCATTACCGCCAATATTTTTAACCTGGACCGTGATTTAGTCAATGCACTTTGGTTTTCCACCACGCTTATGCTCATCCCGGTTGCGGCAGGTTTATTTTTTATTTTTCACTGACCGCTATTCCCGGTTTTTACATTTTTTTTACATTTTTCTCTTCAAACCGGAGCTATGATTAAATAGTGATACCCATATATAATATGGTATCATACGCGTCCAAATTGAAGAATCAGTGGGCAATTCAATGACCGTGAACAACTTTTATTTAAGCAGCAATGATATGATATATATAACATGGAGAAATCATGACATCGTTGAAACTGTCGCGTATTATTTTGGTCTGTGTCTTTTTCTTTGTCTCTCTCCTGGCAGGCTATGTCCTTTTTCAATACTATGATCACCTGTGCAAGGCAAAGCGGCTGCATTTTTTTGAATACAACCAATCCATACTGGAAAAGCTGAGCACCCGGACCCAACAAACTTGGCACCAAAACATCTTAGACCTGATTTCCTACTCACAACGTATTATGGATAATTCGAGTTCGCACATTTCCAAGGCACTAAAAGTGGTGGTTGAATCCCAAGACAGCATCCATCAGGCATTTTATATTGATGAAAAAATGATTTATCTGCCGCAATGGAAAAAATTCCGAATTTCCCGGCTTCAGGAAAGTCAGATTTTCGATTTCCTGGAAAATCCGGATTTTAAAAAAGCTGAAATTTTTGAGTATCAGTATGAAAATTATACCGAAGCAATTAAACTCTATGAACATTTCTGGTTGGAAAATCCGGATAATTTCAGTGCTGCGAATGGTCTGGCCCGTTGCTTGTATAAAACCAAATCTTATACCCGTTCTGAAAAAATATACCGTCAAATTTTCACCCAAAATCCAACCATAAAATCACAAAACAAAACACCCCTGGCTATTATTGCAGGATTTCAGTTGCTCAACATCTATCAGGCCCAGACAAATACGGTTGCAGCCTTTGCCTTTGGACAGCACTTGTATAACGACCTACTGGATGAAAAATGGGGGTTTCCCCAGCACAAAACCGATTTTTTCAAACAAAAAGCACTTGCTTCCCTGTCGCCTTTTTTTCGGGAGGGAAAACCACCCCGCTCCTTCCGCCGCATACTGGCGCGCGAAAAGCAGCTCAATCAGGTTAAAAGTGATGTACGCTTTATTTCCAATCGGGTGATTCCTTTCATTGAAGGCAGCATTATTGAAAACTATAAAATTTATTTTTTGTCATCACAAAAACACCCGACTCATTTTTTATTGATTATTCCGCACCAACATAACCATATTGTTCTGGACATTGATTACGCCGCCTATGTCAAAAAAAATCTTATCACACCCCTAAAAGTTCTGGCAAAGGACCATGCGGTGGGTATGCGTCTCCACTTCAATCAGACCCAAACTGTGCTGGCCGAAATCCCCCGGGGCACATCCGCCGGGTATCCGATTTCCGCCCGTTTCCCGGACCTGCGGCTTGAAATCGTTCTCCCGGTCCTTCCCCAAATACGTTTGGAAGATTATCTGATGAAATTGAAACTCTATTTTGGAGCCGGATTTTCTCTCTTCATAGCGGTTTTACTCCTCATTTATTTTGTGTTGGATAAACAAATACAGCTTGCCGATCTAAAATCAGATTTCGTCTCCCATGTCTCGCATGAATTAAAAACGCCCTTGACCTCTTTGCGCATGTTTTCCGAATTACTCCAGAAAAACCCGCGCTTACCGGTAAAAAAGCGAAATCAATATTATGAAATCATGAACCAAGAATCAGTCCGGCTTTCCCGCCTGATTGAAAACCTGTTGGATATTTCACGCATCGAGAGAAAAAAAAACCAGTATACCTTTCATCCGGAAAAGCTGGATACTATTCTCAAATTCGCGGTCGAGGTCTTTCATTATGCCTCAGACGACTTCTCCCAGCAGCTTAAAACGGATTTCAAGTGCGGGCACACGCTGTTTTTGGACAAGGATGCCGTCATCCAGCTGGTACTTAACATTCTCGATAATTCCCGGAAATTTTCCCCCAAACAAAGTACCATTTGGCTGCGCAGTCGTCTGCTGGAACATCATGCCCTGATTGAAATCGAGGACCAAGGTCTGGGTATGTCCAAAAAAGAAATCCGCAAAATTTTCCGGATGTTCTATCAAATAAAAAAATCCTATGAGAATAAATTCAAGGGTGTCGGACTTGGTCTGGCAATTGTAAAAAATATTGCCCAAGCCCATAAAGCGGATGTCCACATCGAAAGTGTAAAAGACAAAGGCACGATCATCCGGGTCTGTTTCCCGCTGGAACCGGAAAGAAAACCGGAAGCAGTGCGCTTAAAAAAATCTAAAAATCCGGATTTTTCAAAGGAGTGATCGCATGGCTACAATATTGGTAATCGAAGATGAATCCTCCATTTTGCTGGGACTCGAAGATGCGCTGTCTCTGGAATCTTATGAGGTACTGACTGCCCGCAACGGCGAACTGGGGCTCAAATTCGCACTCCAGGAAAATGTTGATCTTATCATTTTGGATATCATGCTTCCTAAGATGAGTGGCTTTGAGGTATTGGAGCATTTTAGGCGGCACAATAAAACCACACCGGTTGTCCTGCTGACTGCCAAGGGACAGGAAAAAGATAAAGTCAAAGGATTCAATCTGGGGGCAGATGATTATGTGACCAAACCCTTCAGCATCAAAGAATTGCTGGCACGCATCCGAGCCCTTTTCAAGCGAACGCAGCATTCCTCAAACGGCGTCGAGACGTATTCCTTGAACAGTATTTCCTTTGACTTCAAAGCCATGCAAGCCAAACGCAGGGGCAAAGAGATCTTTTTTTCTGTGCGCGAACTGGAATTATTACGCTTCCTCATTGGCTGTTCCCACGAGGTGGTTTCCCGCACACAAATCCTGGAAAAAATATGGTGCTATGATATCGATACCGCTCCCACCACACGGACCATCGACAACTATATCGTCAAACTAAGACAAAAAATCGAAGCCAACCCGGAAAAACCCCGGCATATCTTAACCGTGCACCGGAAGGGGTATCGTTTTGAACCTTAAAGACTCTGGCTGCGAAAATCGGGTTTTACATTTTTTTGACACTTCTTTTACAAGGACATGAAAACTATGTGCGCTACTTATGCTATCAAAGAAGTAACAACCGGTTGGACAAGAACCGGGATTTTCCTGGGGGTGTGCTTGATGGTGCTTCTGATTCCCCGCATCAGCGATGGCATGGAAGAAAACCGCAGCGCGGCGCTTCAGCTTTATCAGGAAGGTCTTTTTCAGGAAACCGGAACAGGTGATCTTAAAATGGCAATTGAAATTTATACCACCCTTATTAAAAAATACTCCGACTACTCGGATATATCCGCTGTGGGACATTATCACCTCGGCTTGGCACATGAAAAATTAGGCAACTATCCGGCAGCCAAAAAACACTATCAAACCATTACCCGTCTTTACGGCAAACATAAAAACATAATCCAACAAGCGCAAAATAAATTAAAACAACTATCCCGGAGAACCGCGAAAAGAAAAACGCCTGTCCGCGATCCAATACCCCCTCTCCCGGATACACCCCACTCTCAAATACCCCCGGTAAAATCTGCGGCTCCCTCTGCTTCCGGTCCCCAGACGAAAACCTGGGGAATCGGAATAAATTATTGGGGTCTGCACGCCCGCTACCGCACACCGGACCGGCTTCAGCTGGAAATCAAAGCCCAGTCCCGCGCGGAAGACCTTCTCCTTGGGGTCCGCGGCGCTTTTGTTTCCCAAACCATACCTCTGGCCTGGACTATCGGGCTGGAATACGACTATGTGTTCAATACTGCGGTTACTTCCAAATATATTACGGGAGCCTATGTTGGCGGTGAAATAAGCCTGACACAACATTTGGGTTGGGGAGGCGATATCGGCTATTATTACCTCAATACCCAAATAAACTCCCAAAAAATCATTGCCATGGAAACAGCTGCAACTATTTATTTAACTTGGTATTTTTAACATCCGATACTGTTCTTTAATGAGAGGAGATGATATTTAAATGCTGAACCATGCTGATGATAACTTATCTACTATTCTTTACTTAATACTTCCTTTAGAGAGGGGTGGCGCAAATGAGAAATAAATCTATTTCTTCAACCTTGTGTTTTATGAATACATTCACATTAATAATGATGAGTGCTTTTTTAATTATTGGTTTTTCCAACCCAGCTGCAGCTGCCACAGCCACTATAACTGCCACTCCCTGGCCTCCGGTCACCTATACGTCCACACCTACAACCACGGCCACTATAACCGCCACGCCTTTTGGCACCACGCCTACAGCCACTGCTACCGGGACTGCCACGTTTGTCACTCCTGCTCTCACTGCTACCAGGACCGCCACGTTTATCATTCCTACAATCACCGCGACCAGGACTGCCACTCCTTTTGGCACCTCCGGAACTGCTACGGCCACTCCCTGGCCTTCGGTCACCTATACATCCACGCCTATGACCACGGCCACTATAACCGCCACTCCTTTTGGCACCTCCGGAACTGCTACGGCCACTCCCTGGCCTTCGGTCAC